>DAOVNI010000193.1 GCA_030630315.1 Phycisphaerae bacterium
ATCCGGTCTATGTATTCGAGCCGGCCTTGAAAATATTTCTCATCGGTAAGAACACTGATTGCATCGGCACCACATCTTTCGTAGGTTCGCGCAATGGCCACGGGGTCGAAATCCTTGCGAATAACCCCGGCCGACGGCGAGGCCTTTTTGACCTCGGCGATAATGTTTATGCCCCGGCTGTTGGGCCTGGTAACCTCTTTGTAGAAGTTGCGGCACTTACCCAGCAATCGAACCTGTTCCTTAAGTTGCTCAAGACTCCTCTGCGATTGCCGATGCTTAACTTCCGCCCTTTTGTCCGCAATGATTTTATCTAATATATTCGCCAACTAAACCAACCCTCAATGTCCTTTACTTTCCGCTTTCTCCAGCGAGATACGCTTCACGAGATACGAGATACGCGTTTTTACCCTGCGACCTTTACATAGGCCATACGGACCTCGTTGAGTGTATTTTCAAGAACTCTCTTTTCCTCTTCGGTCAAATTGCCTTTGGTTTTCTTCTCAAGGGTCGCGAGCATATCGATATTGTATTTCGCCATCTCCAAATCCGGCTCTCTTTTCTCCTGTCCCCTTACTTCCAGCACGCCTAAAGCAAATAATGCCTGCGTAACGAGCATGCTTACCAGCGCGGCAAAATTGCCCTTCGGCAAAGGCCCACGGTGCTTACTTTCCTCCTGGGTCTTTTCCTTCTCAGCTTCTTCCTGCGCAGCTAATATCTCTTTCTCTTTTTGAGCCTGTTGCTTCCAATCCTCGTCAATTTTCTTTTCTTCTTTTTTTCCTTCTTCAGCCATTCTAAAAACCCTGTAAATTTTTTACTTTTTAATTTTTGTTTTTTTCTCTGTGTCCCCTGTGGCTAATTCTTTCTTTTTACTTTTGCCTTTTTTCTTTTCTTCTGTACTTTTTCATATTCCTGTCGACATCTCGTTTCTGCTGGCGTTCGGCAATTACCTTCCGTTTGTCGTATTGTCTTTTGCCTCTGGCCAGCGCCAGCTCTATTTTTGCCAGGCCTCTGTCGTTAAAATAAATCTGCAGAGGTACGAAGGTAAAGCCCCGCTGCTCAAGCTTAATTTTTATCTTGCGGATTTCGGTCTTGTGCAGCAGCAGTTTCCTCTTTCTGGTCGGCTTATGAGAAGACATGCCGGCCTGCTGGTAGGGGGCGATTTTGGCGCCAATGAGCCAGCACTGCTCGTTTTCGACCTTCGCGTATGAGCCGTCAAGGTCAGCCTGGCCGGCACGCAGCGATTTTACCTCGGTGCCCAGCAGGCTAAGACCGGCCTCGAACTTCTCGATAAGCTCGAAATTTCGATAGGCCTTTTTATTAACCGCCGCCAAGCCCTGTTTACGCTTGTTCTTCCCTGGTTTTGCTGCCATTTACGGTATGATACCGGCAGGAGAGGATTTTTGCAAGCCCCGTTAGAGACTGGTTCCGCAGCACAAGACGGCTTCGGCAATGCTGTTTGACACGATGCAAGAAGTCTCTAACAGGGCAAGAGCAGGGTTACCTCTTGTCATTGCGAGCGAAGCAATCTACTTTAGCCCTGGTCTATATACGGCCGGGTGGTCTTCTGTTTTTGCCTTTCATTTTCTTTGTAGAATCGCCGAGGTCTTCGCGCATTTTATCAGCGAGGTCTAAAAGCCGCTTTACCACTTTCGGGTGCTTCGCAGAAACATCGTGCTGCTCTGCTATATCTTTTTCCAGGTCGAACAGCGACAGGCCGATTTTGGCCTGCTCGTATTTGACTGGTTTACCGCCTGTGCCGCCGGGTCGACCACCCAATGTGCGGTAGCTGTGCGGCAGGTGAAGCTTCCACCTGCCGCTGCGGACCGCCTCCAGTGCCCAGCCGCGATAGTAGAACAACGCCTCGTGCGGACTCGTGGCTCCGGGTCGGCCCGACATCAGCGGCCAGATGTCCTTGCCATCGATACGCAGGGCCGGCAACTGCGCTCCGGCCAGTTTCGCCAGCGTCGGCAGGACGTCCATCGCAGAAGCCGGTTCATCGCAGACCGTCCCGGCAGGGATTTTGCCCGGCCAACGCATAATACACGGTTCCCGCTGGCCGCCATCAAACGTCGTGCCCTTGCCCTCACGAAGCGGCCTGGCTGAGCCGGCATGGTCGCCGTAGCTCAGCCACGGCCCGTTGTCCGATGTGAATATCACCAGCGTTTGTTCATCAATGCCCAATCGTTTCAGCGTCGAAAGAATCTGGCCCGCCGACCAGTCGATTTCCATAATGACGTCGCCGTACAGTCCTTGCTTCGACTTACCCTTAAACTTATCCGAAACATACAGCGGCACGTGCGGCATCGAGTGCGGCACATAAACAAAAAACGGTCGGTCCGAATTGGCCTCAATAAACTTGACCGCCCGCTCGGTGTACCACGTGGTCAATTTCCTCTGGTCAGGATTGTATTCGATTATCTTCTCACCTTCGATGAGCGGAAGATCGGGATAGCTTCTGCTTGTCGGATGGTGTGGCCACATATCGTTCGAGTAAGGCAGACCGAAGTAGTCGTCAAAGCCATGACGCTTCGGCAGGAACTCGGGATGATGTCCCAGGTGCCACTTGCCGTAGCAGGCCGTCGCGTACCCGCGCGATTTGAGGAGCTCGGCGATTGTCTGCTCCTCACTGTTGATGCCGATTTTTGCTTTCGGGCCAAGCACGTGCGGCATGCTTACACGCTGCGGATAACAGCCGGTCATCAGCGCTGCGCGCGATGGGGTGCACGATGCAGCAGCAGCGTAGAAATCCGTGAAGCGCACACCCTCGGCGGCCATACGGTCCAGATTCGGCGTTTCAAATCCTTCAGCCCCGAAGCAACCGACATCGGCGTAGCCCGCATCGTCGCAGAATATGATAATAAAGTTCGGTTTGTCCACGGACGTCTTGCCGGAAATTCGCCCGGCGACGCCCGCACAGCCCGGCATCGCCAGCGCCGCCGCTCCAAAGCCTATTGCCTTGATAAATTCCCGTCGGTTCATCCCGTTAGAAATCTTGCTTTTGGCAGGATGTCCCCGGCTTATAGAATTCCTAACGAGGTTCATTTTAGATTTCATAAAATGACCTCCTCCCCCGGTTTTTTAAATACTCAAACCGACCGGCCAGCTCGCTATTTATCGAGCAGCCACTGATGAATAAATGCCGAGAAAGATTACAGACCAAAAACCACAAACTAAAGTCTTGAGTCTTGTGTCTTGCGCTTTTCTTAACAAAGGCGGGTCAAAGGCATCCCGGCAATCAGCCTGACCAAATTTTTATTTAATGAACCGGATACTCAACGGATAGCGATAATGTTCACCGTTGTTGACCTTAACCGCCGCAATTAGCAAAAAGACCAGGTCGATAATGTAAACAGCACCAATAAGAAACGGTATCAGGACCGCGCCGATGCATGTGATAAGACACGCAACGCTACCTATGATCCCATACAGAGACAGGGAAATCTGGAAGTTCACCGCCTCTTTGCCCTGCTCATCCACGAAGGGGGCATCGTCTTTCTTAATCTGCCAGATAATCAATGGCGCAACGATATTACCAACTACAGGCATAATAAGCCCGGCAAGCCCACCCAGATGACAAAACATCGCCCACATGCGGGCATCTTTACTGACTTCTTCAGCCGCCTGACCCTCTTGAACATCTTTGGGCTGTTCGGCACTTACGGGTTCTTCCGCACCTGCGGGTTGTTCCGTACCTGCAGGCTGTTCGGCATTGACGTTTTGCCCGGCAGGGGTTTCGTTCTCTTCTGCCATAGTTTAACTCCCTTTTCTCAAGTTATATCCGACTCAGCAGCCCAGACCTTCTTTTAACAAGCGCCGGTGAAACGCAGGCCGAAATTCGAAATTCCCGGCCGCAGGCCGGGTCAACAAGCGGTTAGTTTAATTCCCGTTGCCGCTGATATATTTTTACTTAATGAACCGGATACTGACCGGATAGCGATAAGCGATACCCTTGTTGGCCTTTACAGTGCCCATGATGCAAAAGACTATGTCTGCAATCCCTACCAGTGGCAACAACACAAAGCCTATGCAAGCAAAGCACAGCAACCCTGACACGATTGATGCAATTGCCAC
>DAOVNI010000025.1 GCA_030630315.1 Phycisphaerae bacterium
CCCATAGATTATCCCATTTATCATAGTACTTCAGATGGCAATAATAGGCACCAAAGCGCCCCGGGCCCTTCGGACCGGACGGCATGATTCTGGGCTGCAGGTCTGGTTTTGCCGACGGTTTATGGACGCTGTATTGCGACTTAACTTCCGCTGCGGTTAATGACCGATTGAAAATCCTTACTTCGTCGATGATTCCGTCGAGCGAAAACCAACCGGGCAGCGTGCCATATACCAAAGTTTTTGTTTCCTTCATTTAATTCCCATTCGATAACCCTGTCTAGCTGTTTGAGGGCCGTAGAATCTTGCTCAACTGACTCTATTGGTGCAGTGTCTTTCCTTACAGGCTCTTCCTTTTTACAACCATACACATCAACTCCTATTATCGTTCCAACTAAAGCGACCAACCCAGCTTTTCTTACACCGCTCTTTATTCTGGTAAATAAACTATATGATTCTTCAATTAAGTTATTTAGATATTGTCGAGTAGACATAATATGGTCTCCTCATTTAGGTTTAGTTTGTATTCCCTATTTTCTCTTCTCTTTCGATTCGAAGAGTGCCACAATATTCAACCATGTGAGGAAACTTCAATACCCCTCACAGAACCGGACTTGTGGATTTCCCACATCCGGCTCTTCAGTAAAACTCACGAAACAGACCACAACGGGCGTTTCAATATAAGGGCTTTGTCAACGTTAGGTTCTCCGTATCTGCGTACGGCTAACACCTCCTCATCCCTTTGCGTTTTACTGCTAACCCCAATCTTAAGACAGGCAGATAAAATCCGCTGTTATCGAACCTTTGTCCAGCCCTCTAAGACCGGATAGCCAGTTCTATCAGATGCTGAAAGATTAACTTGTCAAAGAGCTAAAAACAAAGCCATCAGAGATGCTCTGTTTTAAAATGGCCTTCTAAGCCCCGAATCCCTTCAAAACGGTTTTTTTGTTATCGAAATCTCCGCTTCTACAACAAGGCTCACATTCAATCTAATCTACTTCTGAAAACATTACTTATTTTGCAGAAGTCTTTGGACCTTGCCAATACAGAACACTTTAGCCTATTTCTCTTCATTTTTACAGATTCTATTCTCCAGTTTTGGACTTGTATTGGGGATTCGGTATAGGCATCTGGGCATCTACCGATTTTCTCCAGTTGTGTAACATCTTTCGAAGTTCGGCTACCTTTTCTGGCATTTCGGCGGAGAGATTGTGTTTTTCGCTGATATCTTTTTTGAGGTTGTACAGTTCAATGTGGTTGTCTTCATAAAATTCGATCAGCTTGTAGTTCCCAGACCGCACGGCCCCACCGGGCGTCCCGCCCTGAGGAGAATAGTGGGGGTAATGCCAGTAGATTGCTTTGCGGTCGAGTGCTTCAGAGCCCTTTAGCAGCGGCACTAAGCTTACGCCGTCATGGTGTTGCTTCGTTCGAAGTGGCAGGCCAGCCATCTGGAGCATGGTTGGGTAAAAATCCGTGCTGGTCACAGGATCGCAGCATACGCTACCGCCCTTTGTTAGGCTGGGCCACTTGATGATCATCGGCTCGCGGATACCACCCTCGTACAACCATCCCTTGCCCGCCCGCAATGGTATATTGGATGTGGGGTGGCCCTCGGCTGTTGATAGTCCGCCATTGTCAGACATGAATATCACGACTGTATTGTCCGCGACTCCTAATTGTTTTAGTTTCTTCATCACATGCCCGACACTTTCGTCCATGCTCTGGACCATGCCTGCATAAACCGCATGGTCCTGCACTTGCCGTACCTGCCATTGCCTTTCAGACAAAAAACGCGGACCCTTGGCCGGTGGCAGACCTGCAGCCTTGTCCTTGTACTTGGCAACGAGCTGTTTCTTTGCCTCTAATGGAGTGTGCACCGCATAATGCGACAGATACAGGAAAAATGGTTTGTTCCTGTTGGCCTCTAAGAACTTCAGTGACTCGTCGGTGAGGGCTGAAATAACCTTTGGATCGGTCTTTTTGAGTTTGTGACTTCGGCGAAGGTTCTGCCTGTCTACGCTTGCGTCAAAGCCTTGCTCGACGGGGATAAATTCGGGATTGGTGCACAGGTGCCACTTGCCAATACAGCACGTGGCGTAGCCAGCCTCTTTGAGCGCCTCGGCGATTGTTACCTCTTCCAACGGCAGATTACCAATGTATGGGGCGCCAATCAGCTTCTTGCGAATCTTACCGCTGAGCCAGTTGGTTAGGTTCAGTCGCGCGGGGTACTTGCCTGTTAAGATGGAGGCCCGCGTCGGCGAACAAACTGGGCAGGCCGCATACGCATCGGTAAAGCGCATACCCTCGGCGGCGAGCCTGTCGATATTCGGCGTCTCGTAAAACGTACTGCCGTAACAACCGGCGTCCATCCAGCCCATGTCGTCGATCAGGATAAAGACAAAGTTCAGTTTATCTTTGGACGCCTTGCCTGTACGCTGACCAGAAATACCTGCACATCCCGGCACTGCCAGCGATGCCGCCCCAAGGCTAATGACTTTTAGAAAATCACGGCGTGTTTTAACTGATGCATACATAATTTAAGCTCCCGTATTTTGAATTTCTTTAGTTCCGCTGTAGTTTTCCATTTAGCTTTATACTCTCTCCCACCTTTGTTTTGTAGTCAACTATTATGTCACCGTACCGAACCTTGCAGGAATTGCCAAGCTTTGAACGAATCGTCGCACCGGTCAGTTTGCCGTCTTTCCAGACAATATCCACTTCAAAGCCGCCGCGGGCACAGAGCCCCTGAACCGAGCCGTTGGGCCAGGCGCCGGGCAAGGCAGGCAGCAAGTGAATTACTCCCAGATGCGATTGCAGCAGCATCTCAGCGATGCCGGCGGTGCAGCCAAAGGTGCCGTCCACCTGGAGGGCATCGTAGCACTTTGAGAAAAGATTGGGGTATGTATTCCGGCGGATAAGATTCTGGAACATGATATGGGCGATTTCCGGTTTGTAGTTTCGGGCCCACAGGCACATCTGCCAGGTCATGCCAAAGCCAGTTCCGCCTCTGCCCCGGAATTCGAGGGATTTCTCTACGGCTTTAGCCAGACCAGGAGTCCTTTCCACGGAAATCTCAATGCCCGGATACATTCCCCAAAGGTGCGAAAAGTGCCGATGTCTGTCTTTGGGATTATCCAAGTCGTCGAGCCATTCCTGCAGTTGGCCGTATTGTCCGACCTGGTTCGGAGCCAGGCGACTTTTGGCCTCAAGCACCTGTTTCCTGAAATTTCTGTCTTTTCCCAATACTTCTGAAGCTTTTGCGCAACTGTCAAAAAGATAGCGTAAAATCTGCATATCCATGGTCGGCCCCGCACAAATACGGTCGCTCCTGTCGCCCCGCCTGAAATCATTCTCAGGTGAATTGGAGGGACAGGTTACCAGCCATTTGTGTTTGGGATGTTCGACGAGGGTGTTCAGAAAGAATTCCGCCGAGCCTTTCATGACGGGATATGCTTTTTGGAGGAATTCCTTGTCTTCGGTGAAGAGATAGTGTTCCCAGAGGTGGGTGCACAGCCAGGCGCCGCCGGTTGACCAGGAACCAAAGGTGCCTCCACCTATGGGAGAAGTGTTTCGCCAGATATCCGTATTGAAGCCTAACAGCCAGCCCTCGACTCCGAAGAAATCCCGGGCCGTTTTTCTGCCGGTTTGAGACAGTTCCATAATCATAGTAAAGAGCGGTTCGGCGCATTCGGTAAGGTTGCACACCTCCGCGGGCCAATAGTTCATTTCACAATTTATATTGGTAGTGTATTTACCGTCCCACGAGGGCACGGAGCTTTCATTCCAGATACCCTGGAGATTAGCCGGTTGGGTACCGGGTCTGGAACTGGTGATCAGCAGATAGCGTCCAAACTGGAAAAACAGGGCCGCCAACTGCGGGTCCCGCCCGTCGTTGTATTTTTTTAACCTCTGGTCAGTGGGCAGCCGGGAAGCCTGTGTGTCACCAAAATCAAGTGAAACCCTTCTGAAAAATTTTTGATGGGAGGCGATAGCGTCTTTCTTGATCCGTTCAAAGCTTTTGTCACCCAGTTTTCGAAAACATTCCCGAATACGCTGATCAGGGTTGGCAGAAACGTCTTTATAATTTACAAAGTTGGTGGCCGCCGCGATGAGCAGCGTGGCTGTGTCGGCATTTTCGACTTTCAGAGTTTTACTGTCTCTGGTCAATTTGCCACCCTGGTTTAAGACCTTAATCGTTCCCTGGTATTCGAGCCGGCCCCTGACGCCGTATGAGTTGGCGTTTTTGCCTCGCAGGATGAGACGATTAGGATGGTAGGTTCGAGCCATATAATAGCCGTCGTCGGGCCAGTCTTTGTCATCGTTCACCACACCCTCGATGCCGGTGGTAAAGGATATTTTGCCGGGCCGGTCGGCAGTAAGCTCTATGGCGATTACCTGGTCATCGGGACTGGCCACAACTTCTCTGGTGTATTTTACGCCGTCGGCGGTGTAGCTGACTTTCACCACTGGCGAGTCGATATTGAGCTCTCTGCGGTAATCGGTATATGTATCATGACCCGGAAAGGTTAAGTAAAGATTGCCCAGCACCTGATAGCGAGCATACCACATAGGGACAGGGCGCATCTGTTCATCGAACATTTTTTTAGCTTCGCCGTATTTTTCTTCAAAAATAAGCCGGCGTATCGTGGGCAAGGCACCTGGACCGTGCACGCTGCGCGGCTCAACCGGGGCACCCGTCCAGATGGTCTCTTCGTTGAGGACAATCCTTTCCTGTGCGGTTTTGCCGAGCACCATGGCGCCAAGCCGGCCGTTGCCTACCGGCAGGGCCTCCTGGAAAACCGCTGCCGGTTGTGAATACCATAGGGTCACATTACCAACGGATTCCACGGCCTGATCTGCGCCGGCCCGTACGGTTAACAGACTTAATAGAAACATTAACGCTATAGCATTTGCTGCAGCATCTTTTTTAAGCATTTTTGGTACTCCTTCCTTTTCAATGGTTCATCTTTACAGGGATTAACCAGAAGTTACTATTTGTTTTTCCTATTTAGACTTTGTTATAATTAGCTGTTTTTCTTCAAAGGGAATCGGATAAATGGTTATCCACATTCCCAGTGTAAAGTCGTCTGTGCCATTTGTCAAGCACAAAACCACCGCCTCCATTGCCGCGCCTGCCCACTCACCACCCCACTGGGCCCCTCCCAGCGGTTCAAATACGCAAACCGCCCGAACAAACGATAAGCCGCCACGTTATACACCTTCACCGCCGAATGCTCATCCTCGAAAAATCGCAGGTACCGCCGCTTGCCCTGGCACCGAATCGCCGCCATCCACCCCGCTTTATCATAGTTCCGCGCCCGCACCTATCATCTGGAATTGAACCGCTTCCTGCAGCGCGACCCATTCGGCCACATCGATGGCATGAACTTGTATGAATATAGAAAGAGCAATCCGTTAATAGGATTGGATCCCATGGGACAAATTGCAGCGGGAGATGCAGAGCACAAGCCCGTAACTATGGAAATTATACACTTGATTCACTTTTTTTTAGCCGGTGGGAGCAAGACAGTGGTATAATATGTCAAGAATTGTGCCAGGAAATCAAAAAAACGATTTCCTCAAATAAGATATGTCCGTATGCCTGATTTTCATCTGGTAAATCAGGTTTGAAAATCGGAAGGAGATTCGAATGAACACAAAATCGTATGGTTTGACGGTGTTTTTGTTAATACTGGCAGCCACAGGCTATAGTGCCGAAAAACGAAGTGTTGTGGCACCCGGGGCAAAGGTTGAAAAACTTGCCGGCGGCTTTAAGTTTACCGAGGGGCCGGCCGCTGACGCTGAGGGGAATATCTTCTTTACGGATATACCCAATAATCGAATTCACAAGTGGTCGCTGGCAGGTTCGCTGTCAACGCTTCGTGAAAACTCAGGCGGGTCAAACGGGCTTTACTTTGACAGGAAGGGCAACCTGCTGGCCTGTGAAGGAGGGGGACGGCGGTTAGTGTCCATCGACCCGAAAGGTGAAGTTACGGTACTGGCTGATAAGTACCAAAATAAAAAGTTCAACAGTCTCAACGACCTCTGGATTGACCCGAAAGGTGGTATTTACTTTACTGACCCACGCTACGGGCGCAGGGACAACCTGGAGCAGGACGGTGAACATGTCTATTATCTCTCACCCGACCGTAAAAAGCTTATCCGCGTAATCGATGATATGGTCAGGCCCAACGGTGTGATTGGCACCAGTAACGGCGAGATGCTCTACGTGGCCGACCACGGCGGAAAAAAGACCTTTGTGTACACCATCAATAAAGATGGAACGCTGTCGAATAAAAAGCTTTTTGCGCCGCAAGGTTCTGACGGGATGACTATCGATAACGAGGGTAATGTCTATCTGACGACAAGAGCGGTGGTGGTTTACAACAAAAAGGGCGAAAAAATTGAAACGATAGAGGTCCCCGAAGGGCCGGCCAATGTCTGCTTCGGCGGCAAGGACAAACGGACACTCTTTATCACGGCCAGAACATCGCTCTACTCGGTCCGGATGCGGGTCAAAGCCGCCGAGCGGCAACAGACTATCTCAGAGCTTGGCTTTGAACAAGATATTATCCAAACAGGTGCCGGTGCTCTGAAGATTACTTTTATTGGGCACGCAACATTGATGTTTGCCTTCAAAGGCAAGTTCATTCATGTGGACCCTGTAAGTAGGGAGACCGACTATACCGATATGCCCAAGGCAGATCTAATTTTAGTCACGCACGAACATGGTGATCACTTTGACACCAAGGTCATTAATATTCTCCGAAAAAAAGGGACCCAGCTGGTGTTGACCAAAGCTTGCGCAGAAAAGGTTGCTGGCGGTATTATTATGCAGAATGGTAAGGTACAAACCGTTCAGGGACTAAAAATCGAGGCCGTACCTGCCTACAATATTGTACATAAGCGCTCTAACGGAATGCCTTACCATCCTAAGGGTGAAGGTAACGGCTATGTGATAACTTTTGGTGATAAAAGAGTGTATGTGGCCGGCGACACAGAGAACGTACCCGAAATGAAGAGACTAAAGAAAATTGATATCGCATTCTTGCCGATGAATGTCCCATACACGATGACGCCGGAGATGGTGGCCGATGCGGCAAAGGCATTTGAACCGAATATCCTATACCCATATCACTATGGACAAACAGATCCAAGTATACTCGTCAATTTATTGAAAGATTCAATGAAAATCGAGATTCGTATCCGCAATATGAGATAAAGGGATACAAGTGAACCTCTACCAGGCAATAACGGTGCTTAAAGCTATGGCTTAGCTGAGCCTTTTGGTTCGAGAGTGCTTCCGCAATCCGGACAGGTATTGCTGATGCGGATTCTTTCCACTTTGTCCGCATCTTCTTCGGAAATGCTTGTCCTGCCATGACCTCTATGACATAGCTTAACGACGCCGCGATTGCGTTGATGTTCTCTCCGGCTGTTCGGCTTAAAAGGAAGCTTCGAAGATGGCGTGGATGAGCCGAAAAAACCCTCCATAGCGGTTCGTTTCTGGTAACGCAACTTGCTTGGACCCAGAGGAAGCCTTTGCTCGGCGATATGTCGAGATAGAGGGCATCACTTGGCCACAAGTTTGTATAGGTCTACACTCTCAGATTGCTATGGACTATGGCGTAACTGGCGTGCCAACGTACGTTGTTATCGGCCCGGACGGTCGGGTTTTCCGAGTCCGGTTCTGGTCTCGGCTCCTCGTATCGTTTACTGGGTACTGGCTTTCCTATACACTCTGAGGTTTAAGTGCCGGCTCACATACACCCTATGACCATACAGTTTGCCAGTACCCTCGTTCCGAGAGTCCATGGCATTCTCTCCAGTTCGGTGCCTGAATCGGGCAATTGGCACGACGGGACTCTCACCCGCTGGATTGTAGCCTTGTCGGCTGCTCCGCTCTCCCAAGTTCCGATGTGAACAGTTAGATTACCTGCCACGGACTTAGACCCCGGCACGCCGCGTACACACTCACCTTTAACGCATAAAGCGGTACTGGCTTCCAGAAAATGAAACCCTTGGCCCAGTGCGATGTTGATAATTTCGGGGCTGAATACCTTCACCCCGTTAGATAACAAGTACCTAACAGTGTTCACCCCATTCTGTAACAAATATCTAACGGGGTGAACTTTCGTTGTGGCCTATAATCCGCCTTCCCTTTGGCTCCACATAACTCGTTACCTCATTATGCGCAAAGTTCCGTTCCGGCCTGCTGGTTAGACTTTAGCCAGGCTGGATTGCCCAGCTTGCTCACATCAGCTTTCTTGGTGCTGCCCATGAAGGACCTCCATGTCGCCAAGTACTTTTTAGATACTATCGGCACATGGAGGTTATTTTTTGCACCACCGGTGAAAACTCACAAAAAATGGGTCATCGCAAGCTCAAGTCTTTCCTTGCCAAATGCTTTTACCAAGAGCGTAAATCTCAGCTCACCTTTCCACCCACAACCTGACGCATAGCAGGGTCAAGGGATAAACGCTCTGCATCATTGGTGTCATCCGGGATTAATCAATATGCGCCATATTCCTGCAACGTTTCCCACCAGGACATTATGTTCTCCGGAGGAACGCCGCCCTGGATAACGTGTATTGGTGCGAAAATGAAGCTGCCGCCCGGAGCCAAATCTTCTATTCTTCTTCTGGTTTCATCTCGCACCTCCTGTGGGGTACCAAATGGTAAAACATGCTGCGTATCACAACTGCCGCCCCAAATGGTAAGGTCCTTTCCATATTCTTTCTTGAATTTTCTTGTATCATCCATTCCAGCACAGTTTACCTGCCAGGGATTTATAATGTCAACACCGGCCTCAATCAGCAATGGGAGTGTCTCCCAGATGGCCCCATCATTATGGAAAAATATATAGACTTTCGACTTTGTTTTTTGCTTAATGAATTGAAACAGTCTTTTGTGATACGGCCAAATCAATTTTTTATATAGTTGCAGAGAAACCAGCAATCCTCGCTGCGAACCGAGGTCATCTGCTGTTGAGACAACTAAAACGTTTTCGCCGACAGTTTCAAGGGCCTTTTTCCAATACTGCATTTTTATTTCTAAAAGCTTGCTCATAATGGCATGGATCAGCTTTTCATTCATTATCATATCAGAGAAGAATTTTTCATACCCCGTCATCCACATCGCGTGTTCCCACATTCCCGCACTCATTCTGCCGAGGACATAGGCCTTTTTCTCGTTATAAACAATATGGTCTGCCTTGCTTTTAAGATTTGCAAACCTTGCCGGGTCGAGAGGGTCCGGCCAGGGGTAATCTTCAATATCTTTGACCGTCTGAGCATCTTTAAGCGGGCTATGATATAAATCATAATAAAGGCCGCCATCTACCGGCATTTGCCAACCCATTCCAAACTCATCAATCAATCTGTAATGATGGCCTTGCAGGCCTAAATCCCTGGCAATCCCCTGCTTTGACGGATGTTCAGGAGATACATTCTTAATATCAATTTTCAGCTTTTCAATAATCTCGTCACCGGTGTCAGCCATCTGGGTAATTTTATCCCGTATACTGACGTCTTCAGATAATCCCAAGTGTTTTTGCAGATTCCTCAGAGCATTTACATTTATCCCGGTGACCATTGTACCCCCGATATCAAAAGGAATACGGTCGGGCTCCTTGTGTGCTAAGGCAGTCTTAACACGTTCAAAACTCGTGTATTTCATATTTTCAAATCCTCTTTATTCGAAGGTAATCTTAGGGACAATTTTTTTTCTATACCTCATCGCAGCAGATAGTACAAAACAATCATTACAACGAACAGTATTCCGGCCATAAGTCTCTGGTCGGTAATGTCGGTGAACTTGGTACTTGTAATAGCGCCGAAAGGAGATTTCCAGCCCATCTTATCGAGCGGAGGTTCCAACGAGCGGATGAGAGTTCGCTCCTGAAGATGTTCTTACCCTGTGTCCACGCTTTTTCAGCTCGATGATAACTTCCTCGTTGTCATAATCCCATATTCTAAGGCCTCCTGCGTTATCTCGTATGGCTCTTGCTTGCCGGTTAGCATCTGCCCTTCTTCGATGCTGGGAGTAAAGATATCCACGTGGTTCAGGCACGGCCCGACAAGTTCCATCCAGCGTCCCTCGGCATCCCATGCGGTGTCAAGTGAAGTAGTGAGGCCAAGCTCCCTCGCCTTGGCAAGTATCCGCGCCATCGGCTCGCCATCCAAGCCGGGGACAAGAAAGGCAGCAGCGACATGTAGCATCGTCGAGATAAACTGGGGATGGTCGATGTTCGTAACAGCGTCACGGAAGTAAAACCGCTTTTTCATAATCTGATATTTCTCATTTGCGCTAGCTCAGCTACGCTGCCAAGCCTCATTTTCAATATAATACCAAACCTTTCCGGG
>DAOVNI010000079.1 GCA_030630315.1 Phycisphaerae bacterium
GCGCCGTACTTCTCAGCTACATCGGCCAGTTTGCGCAGGGTCTGCGGCTTGACGACCCCGCACGGAATATGCGGAGCCACCGCATAGGTTTGCTTGTCCTGCTGGATAATTACTCCCTTTTCGCCATCCTGCAACATTTCGTCTCCTTTTCAAACTGCGGTTTTGCATCTCTCGATTAGCGTATTTGGCACTTTTCCAAATGGTAAAAGTCGGCATTTTCGAGCCGGCTCTCCGACCTGGATGCAAATTATATTATATTTTCCGGTAGGAAGTAATGCTTTTATCTAAGAGAAGTGGCTTTGCCTGCAACGTAGCTTACCTGTATTGTTCCCACCTTGCGCCCCAGGGCATCATAGGCGAATTCAGCTATATCGTTGCTGTCCCGTACATTGACGTTTGTCCTGTTGCCGAGTTAGTCCATTGTAAAGACTCCGTTGTTGTCCTGTATGGCGTATTTAGCAACTGTGAGCCTGTTGAGATTATCATAAGTAAAATCTGTAAGCGATCGCCGGAGCAATAGCTCCAGGGTTAAGTGTTAATGTTAGTCTTTTCTATGATGCATTGGTTGGCTGGGTAAGGGCCGCAGTGGTCTCCAGAATCCTACCAGGGTAGCGCCAATAACATTGTGGCCTTCCACAAAAAAGAAGTCGCACATGAAGCCAGCGCTCGTCCCCCAGCCCCAAACCATGGGCCTATTAAAATGTCTTGATTCATCGTATAGCCAAAGTGAGCATTTCTTGAACTCTTCGCAGTCTTTCCAATCATCGTGCTCTGGGGCACGTTGGAAGCTTGATTGGTTCCTTTTGTCTTGACAATAATCAGACCAAACTTCCTTCATGATCCTTTTGCGATAGGAATCGTCCCAAACCAAGAGCTTCTCCAATTCAAGGGGCCTGACTTTCAAGTCAGGCTCACCTATGAGTGCGACCAGTTGTTTGTCAGTGATAAAAGGGGCTCTTTTGTCTGCCACCCGTGTTACTTCGGAAGATGCTCTCATAATCTTGTGATGCCAATCTTTTTGCCTCGAATCTTGGAATACATAACAACCTTGCAAGAAGAAACATACTCCAACCAGCATAATATTTGTGAATAGGTTCTTTGTCATCTTTGGACTCCTATTCTTGTTCCCTGTTCTCCAGGTCTAATTATTTGATCTACTGTGGGACCGTACCAATGGAAGGGCAACGGTCACAGTGGAAAAATAGGGACAGTCACCTATTTTCAACAAGCTGAAATCCAGTATATCAACCCGTCGGCCGGTGAACAAGTACGGATTTCCGTAGTGCGGCTGCTGGGTTTGAAGCAGTTCGAAATTCGGCTCGCGGGAGACAAAACGCTTAATCGATTGGTGCGCTTCGTCCCTGTTTCTTGTATCTGGCCAGCAGGGCTGTCAGGCGTTTGACGATTGCAGGGTGTTTGTCGAAGAGGTTGTTCTGTTCTGCGGGGTCTTCATTCAGGTTATACAACTGTCCGGGGCTGCCCGGTTTGGGCCTGCTTCCGCTCGGCCGGACCCAGCCGCCCGAGTCCCGGTTTTCAAGAATCAATTTCCAGGGGCCCTGACGGATAGCAAATACGCCATATACAGAGTGAGATACAAGCGCTTCGCGGATCGATTTATCAAGCTTCTGGCCCAAAAAAGCAGGCAGAATATTATAGCTGTCCTGGCCGGCGTTCTCAGGCAGCTTAACGCCAAGAATCGCCGCACAAGTTGCCATCAGGTCTGTGAGGCATATAGGCTCATTGCTGGTGGTGTCGGATTTAATCTTACCCGGCCATCGTGCAACGAACGGGACGCGGTGACCGCCTTCCCAGGTGTGAGACTTGTAGCCGTGGAGATTGCCGGCAGACTTGTGACCATTTACGCCTCTTCTCGGTCCATTGTCACTTGTGACGATGAGCAGCGTGTTATCAGTGAGTCGCATCTGTTTTAACGCCTTGACAATCTGTCCCACACACCAATCGACCAGGACGACCTGGTCGCCTCGGGGCCCGGCCTGGCTTTTTCCCTGAACGAATGCCGGCGGCAGCCACGGTGCGTGTGGCGCTGAAAGCGCGAGATACACAAAGAAGGGCTGGTCAGGATTATTCTTTCTGCTTCTTTCAATGAATTCAATGGCTTTGCTGGTGAATGTCGGGTCCACGTCCTCCAGCACGAATCCCGGCGCGACCCAGCCCGGGCGCGGACGATAGTCCGGATGCTTATTCTTGTCGACGACAATCGGCTTATTGGGAATACCTACGGTGTGCCTGTTCTCGATATAACAAAATGGGCCATCGATGGTTGAACAGGCGGCTGTGTAGTACGCATAATCAAAACCGAGAGCCGTTGGTCCGCCGTGAATTGGCTTGGTGAAATCGACGTTCATTCCTTTGTTGGGGTCACCGTCCTGCCACGAGCCGTTGAAGTGGGCCTTTGCATCTTTCCAGGTGCCTACATATCCATTATGCCTTGTCCAGCCCAGGCCCAGATGCCACTTTCCAAAGCATGCCGTCGTGTAGCCGTGTTTTCTCAAGACCGAGGCAACGGTCATTCGGCCGGGCTCGATTAAGGGATTGGTATAGCCGCCCACAACGCTGCTTTTCAGCCATGTCCGCCAGCAGTAGCGTCCGGTCAGGATGCCGTAACGCGTGGGCGTGCAGACCGCCGACGGTGAATGCGCGTCGGTGAATCGCATGCCCTGTTTGGCCAGGCGGTCCATATGCGGCGTGGGGATTTTCGAATCAGGGTTGTAGCAGCTCACATCGCCATAGCCCATATCGTCGGCGAGGATGTAAACAATGTTGGGTTTCCTTACAGCGCGTTCTGCCGGTGCGCTGCGCGGCACGGCCAGCGTTGCCGCACCAAGGCCTATGCCTCTCAAAAACTGACGTCGATTAATCTTCTTGTCTTTCATAATGAGAACTCCTAACATTATAACCTGCCGCTCGTTGCCAATCAAGAGTGTGTGCACATCAAGGCATTGTCAGAAATCACCCTGCTGCATTATGGCCACCTAAGAAGTGATACATTGAGCCTGCTTGAGATATCTGAAGATGTTACCAGAGATATGACCACTTTTACGAAGAACCCAGCCCCCATCGAGGCCCGCCGCGACCGGATAGCTCGAGCTATAACCAGGCTAAGTAAATTGTGAGCTTATGCTTATCGCTAAGTTTCTTCCCGCCTTACGCCGTGATAGGTTCTCAGGACATATTCGAATTTCTTCTTTGACCTCGGCTCCAAGATAAGCGTGAACTTGACCGTGTCCAGGTCAACTCTCTCAAACTCGTCGAAATCGCCGCTTTTCTCCAGGTCCCAGTATTGCGTATTGAAGTTGCGCTGAATCTCGACCTTAACACCAATCTCGCGAGTGTTCCTGACTTCAATCTTAAATTTGCGAACCTCATCCCAGCCGGAGATATTGCCGCGACGGTCAAACCTGTAGTTAGCGGTGCTGTAATCCATAAGCGTCGGCTCGACAACAACGTTGGCTACTGCCCCAAGATTAAGCTCCACATCCTCATCCACAGGGATATACTTGAACGAAGATTGTCCCGTATAGGATAAGTGTCCCTTGTCGTCAGCGCTTCTATAAACCTTCAGCATTCCACCGGGGATTGGCGTCTCGCCTAACTTATGCTCTTTATCGTTTTTGAAGCTGAGAAACCGCACCACTGAATTGCCGTAGCGCTCTTGCTCATATTTATACAGATTCACGACCGGCACCTCATCAATGTCGAAGCTCAGCAGCCGTTTCGACCAGCCGGTAAGTATCGTCTCCGTCCCTTCGATTGTATAGAGAAAATACTCACTCAGCCCTTCTTTTTTGATTTCCTTCGGCTCGAAACGTAGTGCGTCACCCGCCCACTCAGCCAGCCGTTCGATTTCTTCTTTGGCCTTCTTCATCGGTGGTGCGCCGACAAATCTTGGTCTCGGTACCACTTCTCCTGGCCTGCCGTAGGGATACTTTCGCCGGGCAAGGTCAGCTATCTGGTCGAGTATGTAGACTTTGCCGACGATTAGTCGAGTCTGCGCGTTCTCATAGTCTTCGCCGCTGTTGTTGGTAACCCGCACATAGCCCTGCAGGCGCATCGTCTTTTCATCTTCAGTGAGTGTGCCCATATAAAACGCCCGCCACGATAGGCCGCTGGTCAGATACGTAATCTCCACCGGCACCTTGCCGCTTACACCGCTTTTGATATTCCACAGCCCAAGGTTCCTTACCCTCGGCGGATAGGTTAAATCGGCGATGTCGATTTTATCTGCATCGGCTTTAGGCAGCATCTCTAAGCTCGTTGGGTCGATGAGCGTGTTTGCCCACGAAAACTGCAGCTTGTTTTTCCCATTTTTTAACGTAAGGTCTCTGCCTTCGCGCACCAATGTCATATCCGCTGAGTTATAAATCGTAAGCTGTACCTTGTCCCGCTTCGGCAGTGTAACCAAATCAACCTTGCCCTGCACAACACCAGTAATCACCAATACCGCTAACAAGAATATTGTTTGTTTCATGGTTTTAGCCTTTCATATCTTCGTGGCCCTTACAGATCGTCAGGCCCATCCTGCATTATTGACCATCGCCTCGGACTGTCAAGGCAACTTTCTTTGAGGCAATATCATTGACTTGCCAAAGAATCTCGTGTTTGCCTTTCTCTTTGACGTAGGTATTGAACCTGTGGCTGAATTTCAGAGCCGCTCCTGCGGCTATACATTTTGCTTTTTTATCCTTCAATGCCCTGCGCAATATATTTTTCCACTCCTTGAGTTCTTCTCCATCTACGTACACACGGGAACCTAACACTCCTGACTCCAACCTTTTATTGGAATTGTTAAGAATCGTGAAAGTAAGCGTGTACTCCTCCGGATCAGATTCTGTCAGCCAGTTGCGATTGTAGTCCAAATGTGCTTCCAGGTAATACCTGTCGTCCCATTTTTTCGGAAGATGCCGAATGACTTCTGCTCGCAGGTTTTCTGTAGCCGATGATAATCCCATCTCGAATTTTCGGGAAACATCCAACAATGCCCAATTAACGTTCCGGCGGAAAACTGTTCTTACCTCTTTTCTGGCTTTATGGTCTTCACGGCCAAGTGCCGCCAGGCATTTTTTCAGTTCGTTAGGGTCATATGCCTTTACCCTAAAGTGCAACTTGCCTTCAATTGTCACGGACGCAGCCTCGGCACTCGGCTCAGAATCACTGTCAACAGTCCTATTCCTTTTAACAATCCGGTCCAGGGCCTGATGGTCGAGAGTCCTGCTGATTTCAACTACATAGTCGCCCGGAGGTAGAAGGCGGGCCCGAGGACTAACCAACACGTCTCGCGCATACCTCTCACCGTGCGGCTTAAGACTAATGGTCCCCACAAATCCCGTCAAGTATCCCGGTAGAGGCTTCGTAAAATTTCTTCCTTCCTTATTCCTGATTTTAGTGGGAAAGTAGTAATAGCTTGCGCCGAACTCGACGAAAGAAAAAGGTGCTTCTCCATTATTTACTACCTCGAAACGTGCAAAAATTGGCTCACCAACACAATACACCTCTTTTTCCAAGCTGAAATTGCCTGTCACACTTTCTTGTGTGTCCCGCGAAGGCAGCGTAACCAAATCGACTTTCGCCTGGGTGACGCTGGTCATCGCAGCGGTTATAACTAACGCCAATATTATACGCTTCATTTTACAGTTCCTTCATTCTTACTCTGGCCGGGAATGTGTTGAATCACCGTAAGTACAGCGTCTGTGTCCTCCATTGAGGCCATTTACTCCATCTATCAGTATAGACGTCTATCGTAGCCAATCGGTTGACATATAATAAGTAAATTTTTTGCAAAATTTGGCCTTTTCAGTGCCCCCTCTATGGCCATAACGACGCATCAGCCATTTTCACCCTCACAGCTGCTTAAGTAGCTGCCGAGGTGGGGGGGGTGCCCTGGCTCTGTCACACAATTGCTTGTGGCGTTCTCACCTGCGACCTTCGCCCCACTTTAGCTTGACGCCGGCATGTTGCAGCCTTTCGAGCGTGGTAGGGTATGGAGCAACTACTTCCTCCTCAAGGTTGTCCGCCAGAGCCGGGTGAATCGATGCAAGCCGCTCCAAAAGCTTTTGGCGCTCCTGTTTGGTAACGATTCTGGGGTCTGCGGTCATAGCCGCAACATGAAAACTCGCTCCCGCTTTCAAGAGGTTCGCAATCCCCTGAAAAGGCAGCTCAAAGCTTTCCGGCTTAGCGCCGGTCTTGCTGGTAAACGCCTCAGGCGTTCCTGCCTTGAGTGAGACGCGTGTGTGGACCTTCTTAAAGCGGGCAATCCGGCGTGCGTAGTCGGGGTCGGCCCCGATGAGGATGCCATTGGTTTCGAGAATAAGCAAACGAAACGGTGAGCTCTCCACTTTTGCCAGCAGGCCCAGAAGATGGGACTTGCCCAGGGTCGGCTCGGCGCCGGAGATACGCAGTTGGTTGACTCCTGCCTTACGTGCGACGCGGCTAAGCTGATAAAACGCTTCCGCCGGAGAGCGGAAAGAACCATATTTTTCCGGAAAATCCCGGCTCCAGTTCACCCAGCAAAAGATACATCGTAAGCAGCACCCGCAGGCAAAGCCGGTTGCGATTCCGCCGTACACTCCCGTGCAGTAGAATTTCGTGTATTTGCGATGGTCGCCGCGACAGACAATCTGCTCGGTCCGTCTGGCGAGCTCCAAAGGGTCAAAGGGGGTAAATCCCGGCTCTAAATATCGGGGGTAGGTTTCACAAAGGGCGCTCATTCTGCTCTTTCCTGCTTTAATTTTCGGGTGCCTCTCACTCAGGCATTTTTAAGACCCCTGCTCCCTGGATTTTTCCTTGCTTGAGCAAAGTTAGGGCGCTGTTGGCTTCTTCCAGGCTAAATTCCTGAACTTCAGGGACAATCGGAATTTCAGCCGCCAGAGGCAGAAATTCCCGGGCGTCGCTTCTGGTAATGTTGGCTACACTTTTTAGCTCTTTTTCCAGCCAGAGATGGGTCGGATAGTCTAATTTTAGCAGGGTTTCTTTATCTGTCTCTTCCTTTCGGATTGCATTTATGACCAACCGTCCCGCCTTTTCTAACGCTCTCAAGCCTTCGACTACCGGCTTCCAGGCAGGTGTAAAATCAATTGCACAATTGAGTTTTGCCGGCGGCGTGTCTCCGGTCGCTCCAACCCAGTCGGCACCCAATTTTCCGGCTAA
>DAOVNI010000184.1 GCA_030630315.1 Phycisphaerae bacterium
GTCCAACTACTGCATGGTCATCACTTATATTGGCCGGAACTTGATGTCGATTTAGAAATAGATTCTCTGAAGAATCCGCAAGACTATCCATTAAAATATAAATGAACACAACATCTCGATGCAATTGGTTGCTTTGTGTGCCGCAGCGGGTGTTTCAATCGTACGCGTCCACGATGTAGCTGAAATGATTGATGTGGTAAAAGTGGCTAATGCTGTTTACCGGTAGGTGTAGCTTTATGTTTTTACTATACAGTTTTTAGGGGGTAACAAGATGAGGTATGTGATTTTTATTGCTGTGTTAGGTCTTGTTATCGGCTGCACAGCTCGCGAGCCCGCTACTAAGAAAGAAGCTGATGTTGACATTTTGGAATATTTATCTAAGCACTCCCATAAGGTTTCGATAATCCATTACTCAGATGGGTCAACTTATAAGCCAAAATACGGAGACATAAACCTTGAAAAGGCGGAGGAGCTCCTTGCAGGCAAGTACGAAAGACCTTGGACGGTTTCGAAAGTTGCTCAGTGGTATCAGGAGACTAAAGAGCCAAAGACTCGTGCAGCACTTTTATGGTTGCTCGCGGCAAGCCGGGATGAAAGAGCCGTTTCTTATCTTGGCTCTGCTTTAGATGACCCAGCACTGGATGTCCGAATTGCCTCCGCATATGGGATTAATGATTACTTCTTGGATACCGCCATGCCGGGCGGGACGGAGCAGCTTATGATAGCGGCACGTGAATGGTGGCAGGAGCGGAAATCGAAGCACAAAAAATGATAAGCGGCATGTGTAGGGGATGGCCGGGCTTTTTTCAGCATTGCGCGTAACGCTTCGGGTGTTGCCTGGTGCTTGCTCATAGAGCAACTCCTTCGCGCTCAATGTTCCATGCGTGCGGGAAACTACGGGCCTTTTCCCACTCGGATTCGTCATAAATTAACGCCGCAAAGAGCTTTTCGTAGCGATTCATCATCTCAACATCAGCATCCAGAATCATTTCGCGGATATCGTTAGTGCGTCTGTCGACGATGACAAGGACGTCATAATCCGAGCCCTCGTTGGAATCGCCACGCGCATGTGAGCCGAACAGTCTCAATCCCACCAGTCTATCCCCCAGCTTCTGTTGGAGGATATTTTTGAACTGCTTCAATACCGATTTTTCTTTCGCACTTAAAGTCATTTTGAAACGTTACTCTGGTAAATACAGGGTTATTTAATCTTTCCTGCACACGATAATACCATATCGTTGCGGCAAAGACAAATAAAAAGCGTCTGTGATAAAACAGCAGAGCCTACTGCAATCGGGTTTACCCTGTATTCAGTGCGATTTTCAGGGCTTCGTCGGTGTTTTTTACGAATTTGAATTTCAAACCCTTTTTGGCTTCAGCGGGGACTTCGGGGAGGTCTTTTTTGTTGCGGGCGGGGAGGATTACGGTTTTTATGCCGGCTTGTTTTGCAGCTAAGATTTTTTCCTTCAGGCCTCCGACGGGTAAGACCAGGCCTCGTAAGGTTATTTCGCCGGTCATTGCAACGTCGGGGCGGGTCGGTTTGCCAAGAAGCAGCGAGACCAGCGAGGTGAACATTGCTATTCCTGCACTTGGGCCGTCTTTTGGAATTGCTCCTGCGGGGACGTGTATGTGATAATCGAATTTTCTGAATCTGTTAGGTTCGATTTTTAGTTTTTTTGCGTTTGCCTTTACGATGGAAAATGCGGCCTGTGCGCTTTCCTTCATAACATCGCCGATATGGCCTGTGAGCTGCAACAGGCCTTTGCCCGGCATAAATGCGGATTCAATAAAGAGCAGCTCACCGCCGACCGGAGTAAAGGCAAGTGCAGTTGCGACGCCTGGTATTCCGGTCCGCAGGGCCAGTTCGGATTCAAACTGGGGGGGACCGAGGATTTTAGCGAGGTTTTTTTTGCTGATGGTTGCCTGTCTTTTTTTTGCCCTGGCTATTTCTGTGGCGACGGCCCTGCAGATGGCTGCTATGTTTCTTTCGAGGTTTCGGACGCCTGCCTCGCGTGTATAGCCGTGAATTATTGTCAGGAGCGCATCATCTTTTATGGTCAGGCGGTTTTTGCTCAGGCCGTGCTCGGCAAGCTGGCGAGGGACGAGGTATTTCTTTGCGATGTGGAGTTTTTCGGTCTCGGTGTATCCTGGCAGCTCAATGACTTCCATTCGGTCCTGCAGTGCCGGCGGCACCGGCTCGGTATAATTTGCAGTGCCGATGAACATAACGGTGGACAGGTTAAAAGGCTCATCGAGGTAGTGGTCGGTGAAGCTGAAGTTCTGTTCGGGGTCAAGCACTTCGAGCAGCGCACTTGCGGGGTCGCCTCTGAAGTCACTTCCGATTTTGTCTAATTCATCAAGCATAAATACTGGGTTTTTGCTGCCGCACTTTCTCAATTCCTGTAGTATTCTTCCGGGCAGGGCACCGATGTAAGTTCTCCGATGTCCGCGGATGTCGGCCTCGTCCCTTATTCCGCCGAGTGAAATACGGATAAATTTTCTTCCCAAGGCGCGAGCGATGGATTTACCGAGGGATGTTTTTCCCACGCCGGGCGGGCCGACAAAACAAAGTATGGGACTTTTGCCCGTTGGGTTTAGCTTGCGGACGGCGAGGAATTCGAGGATGCGTTTCTTTACCTTGCGCAAATCGTAGTGGTCGGCGTTTAGTATTCGCTCGGCCTTGTTGATATCAAGCTGGTCCTTGGTTTGAACAGACCAGGGCAGCTCACAGACCCAGTCTAAATACGTGCGGATAACACTATATTCCGGTGAAGCAGGGGGTATCTTGTTTAATCTGTCCAATTCCCGCATCGCCTCTTGTTCGACCTTTTCGGGCATTTTGGCTTTTTTGATATTTTTGGCTATTTGCTTTAGCTCTTCGGTTCGCAGGTCTCCTTTGCCGAGCTCGGACTGAATGGCTTTTAGCTCTTCCTGGAGGAAGTATTCTCGCTGACTTTTGTCTATTGATTCTTTTACCCGGCCCTGGATTTTTCGACTTAGCTCGAGGACTTCCAATTGATTTGCCAGGGCAACGGATATTTTTTCAAGGCGTTTTGTTGCGTCAAGCTCTTCGAGTAATTTTTGTTTTTCCGCAGTGTCAAGGTTAAGATTGGCTGCTAAAAAATCAGCCAATGCGGAAGGGTTTTCGATATTTTCCAGCAGCACAGACGCTTCTTCGGGCACGTTGGGACTCAATGTGATAAGACGGTTGGCTGCCTGGCGGACATTGACTATAAGCGCCCGGACTTTTTTTGTTATTTTAGCTTTGACGTTGAGCAGCTGGACTCTGGCCTTGAGATATGGCTCTGCGGTTAGCCTTTCGGTTATTTTGAAGCGTGCTATGCCGTGGACAACGATGTGAATTGAGCCCTGCGGCATTTTTATGACTTTGAGCACGGTTGCGGTGGTTCCGGCAGAGTAAATGTCGTCGAAGTCCGGCCTGTCGGTTTCGGGGTTGTGCTGCGTTACAAGGCCTATGACGGATTTATTGGGCCTGGTGTCGGCAAGGAGGCGCTTGCTTCTTTCTCGACCTATTGCCAACGGCATTACAGTGCCCGGGTAGGCGACGGCATTTCGAATCGGCAGGATGCCGATGACGTCCGGCAGTTTGAATTCGTGGTTGGTCTCTTGTAATTGGTCATTCTCGTTGCGCAGAAGCTGCTCAAGTTCTGCAGACTCTTCTGCCGCCACTTCGACCAGCCAGTTGCCGTCGGGAAATAGAAAATTTTTCAGGTATCTTCCCATTTTTTCTGAGTGCTCATTTTTTATATGAAGTAAAGATGATACACTATTTAAACTAAAAATTGAAAGCTAAAAACCAAAAACTATAATTAAAAATTTAAAACTTTTGAATTTTACGCTTTGATTTCGGATTTTTCACTTTCAGTTTTTCGTTTACTCGGCGTTTTTATACGCTTTTGACAGCAAAAATGGTAAATTTGAGTGAAATTCTGAAAAAAAGTTGTCAGGTTTTTGTTTGTTGTTCGTCATTATTATGGAAGCTGTGATTGGGAGCTCTTGTTGAACGGCCATTTAGAGAAAAAATTGCTTGCGTCTTGTCGTAATGGAGACAAGCCGGCGTATACGGGCCTTGTCAAGGCGTATTCCGGGCGTGTCTTTGGGATTTGTCTGGGGATGCTCGGCAATAGTCACGATGCCGAAGATGTCGCGCAGGAGGCATTGCTTAAGGGGCTTGCTAATATAAAAGAACTTCGGGACGATGAGCGGTTCGGGGCGTGGATAGGGCGAATTGCAAAAAATCTGTGCATCGACTTTATCCGAAGGCAAAAATTCAAAC
>DAOVNI010000170.1 GCA_030630315.1 Phycisphaerae bacterium
GACTTCGGTAGGAGTTCTAACTAATGGTCGTAACACGTTTTGCGCCATCACCGACAGGCTATTTGCACGTGGGCGGAGCCAGGACGGCCCTTTTTAACTGGCTTTTTGCCAGGCGGATGGGCGGTAAATTTATACTCCGCATCGAGGATACGGACATTAAACGCAATACACCCACAGCCACCCAGCAAGTTATGGACGACCTGCGCTGGCTCGGAATCCAGTGGGACGAAGGCCCTGAAGTCGGCGGCCCCAACGGCCCGTATCTACAGTCCCAGCGAAGGGACATCTACGATAAATATGTAAAGAAACTGCTCGATGAGAAAAAGGCGTATTACTGTTTCGATACGCCTGATGAGCTCGATGCACTTCGCAAAGAAGCTGAGACCCAAAAGAAAAACTTCATTTATCCCCGGCCCAAAGATTTTCCCGATGAAAGCGATGTCGAAAAGGCAAAGGCCCGGGATAAACCGGCGGCAGTTCGTTTTGCAATGCCGCTGACCGAGATTGTTGTAACAGATGTTGTTCGCGGTGAAGTAAAATTCGGGCCCGGGGAAATGGGCGATTTTATCATACAAAAGAGCGACGGCTTCCCAACATACAACTTTGCCTGTGTGGTTGATGACTATTCGATGAAAGTTACCCATGTCATTCGCGGCCAGGAACACCTTATGAATACGCCCGGCCAGCAGGAATTATGGAAAGCTCTGGGGTTTGGTGAGCTTCCTAAGTATGCGCATATGTCCGTTACCATCAGTGAAACGGGCGGCAAACTTTCCAAACGCGAGCGTCCGAAGGCCCTTCGCAAGGCAATCAAGGTAACAGAGGATATTGACCTGGAAAAACTTGCCGAGGCCGGTAATATTACCCTTGAAGAGGTCGAAACTTTTATCAAGGGAAAGACCACACTCGATATGCCCAGCATTGATGCAATAGCAGAGTACCTTGGCGCTGCCCTGCCGGAAATCAATATCGTTGATTTCTTCAGGAGCGGCTATCTGCCCGAAACAATGGTAAACTTCCTTGCACTGCTCGGCTGGAACCCCGGCGGCGACCGTGAAATTATGCCGCTTGGCGAATTAATCGATTGTTTTGACCTTTCGCGTTTGACAAAGGCCAACAGTTTGTTCGACCGCAGGAAACTTCTTGCTTTCAACACCGAGCACATCCGTCAGGCCGGCAAAGAAAAGCTTCTTGGCCATTTTAAGGATTACCTGAAAGCCGTCGAATCTCCCGTAATTTCCGCGGATGATAAGATGCTCGAGAAAATTTTGGAAATTAGTGCTGGTGCAAGGACCTTAGCTGATATTGAGCGTAAAAGCAGATTTCTCTTTATCCCTGACGAGCAAATACAGTACGATGATAAGGCGATTAAGAAAGTTCTATTAAAAGATGATGGCCTGGCTGTTTTGGCAATTGTTCGTGATAAACTTGCAGCGATGGAGCAGTTTACTGTTGAGAATATCGAGACTATGCTGCGCAGCTTAGCCGAGGAAAAACAGGTAGGCCTGGGCAAAATCGCTCAACCGCTCCGTGTCGCCATTTGTGGAACCACGGTCAGCACGCCGATTTTCGATTCGGTGCAGATGTTAGGTAAAGAAAATACCTTAGCAAGAATAGATACTACGCTAAGAAAAGTCGAAACAAGACCTCAAATTTAAAGAAACCTGGAAATGTCATTATTAGTAACCGGCTCAATAGCTATTGATACGGTAACGACACCTTTTGGAGTCAGCGAGAACTGTCTTGGCGGTTCGGCTGTTTATTTCAGTATGGCGGCGAGCTTCTTTACGCCGGTTAGGCTCGTAGGCGTTATCGGTTCGGATTGTCCCTTTGATTTGGCCAAGGTCTTTGCCGACAGGGACGTTGATTTGACAGGCCTGGAAGTAAGACCTAAAAGCAAAACCTTTCGCTGGAAGGGCACATATAGCGATAATCTGGATGACAGGACGACGGACTTGCTGGAATTGAATGTCCTTGCCGAAGCGCCGCCGAAAGTGCCTGATGAATATAAAGACAGCAAATACGTCTTTCTTGCCAATACGGCGCCCGCCCTTCAGCTTCAATTGCTCGAACAAATTGAAACTGGCGTTTTCGCAGCGGCTGATACAATGAACTGCTGGATTGAGAATGAGCTCGATGATTTAAAGCAGCTGCTAAAAAAAACCGATTGCTTGATAATCAACGAGGATGAAGCAAGGATGTTGGCGGACGAACAGAATCTGATAAGGGCGGCGAAAAAGGTTTTGGATGCGGGGCCGAGTGTCGTTATCATCAAAAAAGGTGAATCGGGTTCAATGATGTGCAGTGCCGACGGGGAAGGATTTATTCTGCCGGCCTTTCCAGCCGCCGAAGTTAAAGACCCCACAGGCGCCGGCGACAGCTTTGCAGGGGGCCTGATGGGCTATCTGGCACAAGTAGGCAGGACCGATTCTGAATCGCTAAGGACAGCAATTGCCTACGGTACAGTGACTGCCTCGTTTACGATTGCTGATTTTTCGCTGGCAGGTCTGGCCTCGATAAGCAAAGCCGATATCGGCAGCAGATTTGAAACTTTGCGAAAAGTGACACGTTTTTAGTAGGCTGATGAGCTAATGCGAGTGTTTATAGCGATAGATATTGATGAAGAAATCAGAGCTGCATTAGGTGACTTGCAGCAGCAGCTCCAGAGCAAAGTTGATATTAAAAAAGGCGACGTCAAATGGGTAAATCCGCAGAATATACACCTGACACTGAAGTTCCTGGGTGAAATTGAAGGCGAAAAAGTCGTTGAGGTCTGTAGTATAGTCAAAGAGGTTGCGGGCAGACACAAGAGCTTCGAGCTGGATATACAAACCGTCGGCTGTTTCGGCGGCAGAAGTGCCAGAGTTTTATGGGTTGGCGCAGGCGAGGGAAAGGACAATCTATTGGGGTTGCAAAAGGACCTCGAGCAGCAGTTAGCCCTGGCCGGCTGGCCTAAGGAAAAGAGAGGGTTCTCCGGCCATCTGACACTTTGCAGAGTGAGGAACCCCAGGGCAGGTGTCAAGCTGGCGGCAGTGAGTGAAGATTACAGGGATTTTAAGCTCGGGACTTTGCAGGCCGATTCAGTCTCGGTTTATCAGAGTCAGTTGACGCCGACCGGCCCTATTTATACTGTGTTGGGAAATTACAAATTACAATAAAGCGAAAAACTTAAAGCTAAAAATGCAAAACCAAAACCCAAAACTTAAAACCGATTTGAAACACAGGGCATATCAATATTCCATTAAAATAATAGAGTTCTTAGATGCTCTACCGAAAGATGTCTCTACCGGGGTTATTACAAAACAACTATTGAGGTCGGCTACATCTATCGGCGTAAATATCGTTGAAGCCAAGGGTGCCAGTTCAAAAAGGGATTTTACCAACTTCTTTAGTCATTCTCTTAAATCTGCAAATGAAAGCTTATACTGGCTTGGATTATTAAGGGATGCGAAGAAAATAAATAGCGTTCAGTTAGAATATCTTTTAAATGAGACCAAAGAATTAGCAAATATATTGGGTTCAAGTATCTTAACTCTCAAGGGGAAAAATAAGTTTTGAATTTGAAATTATGGTTTTTAGCTTTAAGCTTTTAGTTCTTATAAAATTAGGAGATTGTGAAAATGGCAAAGACAAAAACATCCCAAACAAGTAAGAGCAAGATAGAGCGTTTGAGGCCCCAAACAACCGGCAAAGAAAACGCCCTGCAGCGTGTGATTGCGCAGATTGAAAAGCAATACGGCCAGGGTGCCATAATGCAGATGGACGAGCACAGGTACGCCAGAATTGAGGGCATACCCACCGGCTCATTATCGCTGGATATCGCCCTCGGTGGTGCGGGCATCCCGCGCGGCAGAGTTACCGAGGTGTTCGGGCCGGAAGCGTCCGGCAAAACCACCCTGGCGCTTCACATCATTGCAAACGCCCAGCGTGCGGGCGGCGTGGTCGCATTTATCGATGCCGAACACGTCCTGGACCCGACCTGGGCGAAAAAGTTGGGCGTCGACGTCAGCAGCCTGCTGATTAGCCAGCCCGACACAGGCGAACAGGCGCTTGAAATCACCGAGATGTTAATCAGGTCTAATTCTGTCGATGCCATAGTGGTTGATTCCGTCGCTGCACTGACGCCAAAAGCAGAAATTGAAGGCCAGATGGGTGACACCCACATGGCATTGCAGGCAAGATTAATGAGCCAGGCGATGAGAAAGCTTACCGCTATCATCAACAAGAGCAAAACTTCCCTTGTTTTCATAAATCAAATCCGTATGAAAATCGGCGTGATGTTCGGCAACCCGGAAACGACCCCCGGCGGAAGGGCACTGAAATTTTACAGCACAGTCCGAATCGATTTAAGACGGCTGGCAACCATAAAGGAAGGTGGCATCGCCATCGGTAACAGGGTCAGGGCCAGGGTGGTAAAGAACAAAATTGCACCGCCTTTCCGTGAATCGGAATTCGATCTTATGTTCGATAGCGGAATCAGCTATGAAGGCGATTTGCTCGA
>DAOVNI010000306.1 GCA_030630315.1 Phycisphaerae bacterium
AAACCTTCGGCATCGAGGACCCGCGGATTAGCCGAATTTCCGGGACATACTATATCAGTTACGTTGGGGTTTCGCCTTTTGGAGTAACAAGCTGCCTGGCCTCGACGAAGGATTTTAAGTCTTTCGAACGTCACGGTGTTATCTTCTGTCCGGAGAACAAAGACGTGGTGCTTTTTCCCGAACGAATTGCCGGCAAATATTATGCCCTGCACAGGCCTGTTTCGCCTTTGTTTAAGAGACGTGACATCTGGATTGCAGAATCGCCCGATTTGTTTTGTTGGGGAAACCATCGATTTCTGTGCGGACCCCGCGCAGACCATTGGGACGAAGCAAAAATCGGCGCAAGCGCCGTGCCTTTGAAAATCGATGCGGGCTGGCTTGAGATTTATCACGGAGTGGACCGAAACAATCGCTATTGCCTCGGGGCGGTGCTTCTGGATGTGAAACAGCCGTGGAAGGTTATCGCAAGGTCCGATAAGCCGATTCTTGAGCCGCAAACCGATTATGAAATTGAGGGTTTCTTTGGAAATGTAGTGTTTACCTGCGGGCTGCTCTGCGGGGATAACAAGCTGAAGATTTATTACGGCGTCGCCGATACCGCTATTTGCTATGCGGAGCTGTCGCTGGAAGAGGTCATCGAGAGCTTAACGAATCCTGAATAATGAACAAGGAATTTCGAACTTCGAAGTTCGTATTCGATATTCGATATTCGATAGAAACCGACTTGCCATTTGCGAGGATTTTTGGTATTATAGTACATTATATGGGTATCGAGGGTTCACAATCCGGCTCTAAAATGAAGAGGGTTTTGTCTATCCGGCGGTGGGTTACCATTTTGCGACTCATTGCAAAATGGCTTCGCCGGTTGTATGGCCTTTTAGCTCCGCGCGCTTACAGCGTGATTATGTTCGCTGCGCTATTTTGCACGCTGGCAGTAAAGCTCTTTCATTCCTGGCGTGCCGGTCTGGTCAATGAATACTTTAGCTGGGTCCTTGCCGATATTTCTACGCTGCTGGGAATTGAGGTTATCCTGGCATTGCTCTGTTTTGGCTGGCCCCGGAGATGGGTTATCCGAGCAGCTACTCTTGTTGCGGCTATTGTGTGCACGTGGTCGGTTATGAACGCCGGCTTGATAATAAGAAAAGGAATGCAAATCTTACCGACGAGCATTTTGCCGTTATGTCGCCACCCGCTGAATGCATTTCCAATAGTTGGGATTAATCTCGTAAAGATGCCGGTCGCCGCCGTAATTCTGTTAGGCCCCAGTGCTATTGCTCTTACCTTTTTCTTCTTCGTTATGGCAAAGCCGCCGCTGCCGAATTACAACCGCAAACGCTTTGTAAATAGAGTTGTTATTTCTGTTCTCTTTGTGCTTGCCGCTGTTCTGTTTCGCGGCCCAGTGGCCAGGCGCGGCTCAGAACGAGTAACTTTCGCAATGCTGCGCTTCAATTGTCAACTAAGAGCTGTAACGTGCCTTTTTTCGTCTGCTTACGAGCAAATAGTTCAGGCGCGTTCAGACGGTGAGAAGCGAAAAATACCGGGTTTTGATGAGCTAAAAATGGAGATGCTGGAGGGGCAGAAGCAGGTAAACCATAATATAGTTATAGTTGTTCTTGAGGGGGTCCAATACAGGTACACTTCGCTTGCGGACGGTCGAAGGAGCGGTCGTATTATTCCTGATTGTGGGATTGCTCCGCCGAACAACCTGACGCCATATATGTTGAGCTTAGCTAATGAGGGTGTCGAATTTGTGAACAGCCGGTCGTCACTTACTCATACGACAAAAACGCTGTTCTCGCTTCTGACCGGGCGTTATCCCTCTGTCTCTCAGGATCTTGCTGAGACGGTTCCGGCGGTCAAGCCCTATGCCAGCTTAGCGACGATTTTGAAAGAGAAATCGAATTTTCGGACGGCATTTTTCCAATCGGCCAAGGGCAATTTTGAGTCTCGGCCCAGTTTGGTTCATAATCTCGGCTTCGACAAATTCTGGGCAAGAGAGGATTTGGGCGACCCTAATGCCTTTATCGGCTACCTTGGGTGTGATGAGTTTGCGATGTTAGAGCCAATTGCCGAGTGGGTAAAAAACGACGAGAGGCCCTTTCTGCTGATGATAATGTGCTCGGTCACTCATGACCCCTATGATATTCCCGAGTGGTTTGAGGCCACGATTCCCGAGAGGTTAGCTTCGCTGGCGAACAAACCGGTGGAACGGTATTGGCGGACGATTTACTACACAGACAGGTTTCTGGCTGCACTGGATGCCGA
>DAOVNI010000257.1 GCA_030630315.1 Phycisphaerae bacterium
AGCAAGGCTGATACCACCACTAAAGAGAAAGCCAAAACCAAAGATTCAAAGCCCGCCGATAAAACCAAACCCAGCACAAAAGACAAAAAGAAATCAGGATAGTCAGTTTACTTTATCAGTTCGGCGATTTGTTTGAATTGCGGATGTTCAGCAGTCCTGAGAAGTTCAAATAAAGCCCCCTCCGTAGAGCCAATCCGTTATTCGCTGCCTGAAACCACAATCGTCAGATGCACCTTTTCCCCCTCTTGCAGGCCGGGCTTTTCAATAGATTCTTTACCCGTCAGGTCGGGCTTTGGTGGTATCAAGTCTCCGACAATCTCGGCAAACTGCTCAGCGCTAACACCGTCAAATATCTTCTCGTCGCCGACCTGTCCGGTATCAACAACCAGCTTTGTCTCTTCCCACATACTACCCAAATCGGTCAAGAGTGAATTTAAGTCTTCTCGATTGCAGCTTAAAGCGTATTCGGTTTTGCCCGCCCGGCGTGTAAAGCTGCTGCAATCTAAAAGCTTGTCCTCAATCGCCTTGTTGATAAATCCGTTAACCGCAATCACATTGCTTATCTTCAGCTCAAGCCTGCGATGGGATCCAGCCGCAAGCACGCGGACCTCGGCAGTTGACTTCGATGGGCCGCTTACAGGGGCTAAAATCGTGTAAACTACGGCCGCTAAAATTGCTACCAGCCCAATCATAGCAGCGGCGGCCAAAACCTTCCGAGCCAACAAATGCCTCGCACCTGCCCGCTCGTCCAGCCCCTCGAAGGGGCGGGGCTCGTCGAAACGTTCGGCCTGCTGACCCAACAATGTCATTCTTTCCAGTGAAGCCTTTATCTCATCGGCCATCTCAGCCGGCGCCTCGGAACGAGGCAAAGAGCCGACCAACATTTTACTCTTCTGAAGTTCCCGCAACCGCTGTGCAATCCGCGCATCATCTGCTATCAGCCGTTCAACCTCATTCGCCTCTCTCTCCGTCAGCTCTCCGTCAATGAAACTATTGAGCAATTCTTCGATACGCCTGTTAGAAGCGTATGTATCCATATTTGGTTCTTCTCTCTGGTTCATTGCAAAATGGCCTCCATAATCCCTCTCAGATTGCTCCTGGCCCTGCTCAATCTGCTTCTGACCGTGCCCAGCTCGATATCCAGCACCTCTGCAATCTGAGCATAATTCATATCTTCAATATCCCGCAGGACGAGCACCGTTCTTTGCGCATCATTCAATTTCATCAGCGATGCTATAACTATTTCGCACAGCTCCTTGTTCGCAGCCACCGCCGCCGGGTCAGGCGAGCTATCATCGTTCAAAAACTCCTTCAACTGCTGCCTTGCCTGCCCATTGTCCTCGGCATCCAGGCTCTTGAGCCCGAGCCTGCCGCTTCTCTGGCAGTAATTCAAAGTCAAATTAACAGCTATTCTAAACGCCCAGGTATAAAAACCGCTTCTGCCCTCGAATTTGTCTATATTCTCTATTACTTTGACAAATGTTTCCTGCGTAAGTTCCGCAGCATCGTCGGCGTTTGCACATATCTTCAGTATGACGTTATAGATGCGGTTCTGATACTTAAGTATCAGCCGCTCCATCGCCTCAGAATCGCCCTGCCGGCACTGCTCAACCAGCACGGCATCGTCGATGTTGATATTCTCCGATTGCACGCCTTTTCTCCTCTATTAGACCGATATTGCCCCAAAAAGTTCCTGTAAAAATAGGCAAAATGGGGCCAAACCGAAGGATATAATCGCAGATTAACCCTTTTCGGTCAATCTAATTTAATCAGGAGGGCAAATATACAGGGCACTTAACATTTGCAGGTAACTGATATGGATACTTAGCCCTTGAGTTTTACCCGAGAGTTATATTTTACCCCTCAACCTCACCGCCCTCAAAAACAACCGGGGCCTATACCGAACTAATCGGTATAGGCCCCGAATTGGTGCAAAGCATTATGTCATTCCCGCGCAAACGGGAATCTACATAACCTCGTCTCAACGCCGATTACGGCCACAGTTGCTCATCCAGCCACCATATCGCCAGCTCAGCAAAGTCCTTGAAGTTAATTTTGTCATCGCCAGACAGATCGGCTCCCCGCACGATCAAGCTCTCTAACATAATGTCGTCGAAGTATGTCACATCGTCGCTGAGGGCCCACAGATCAATCGCCTCCAAACCAGTGATTTGGTACGCGTCGTGAGTTCCGAGCAGCTCACCGTTGTAGTAAAAATTGGACACCTGCAAGTCGAGATCCACCTCCACTCTGATTTCAGCCCAAGCGTCACGAACCAGAGGCAACTCCAGCGGAGGGTCAAGATCATAAAGAAACACCACGTTGTTGACAAAGTCAAATATTACCGAATCGATCCAGCCCTGAGGCGCTTCTACATAACCGCTCAGTACGCCATACTCCATAGTACCGGTGGTAGCCGTGGACGGAACGTACTGCATCGTTGTGATAACCCAACTTCCTGAGGTCTTCCTTTCCCAGTGAGGAACCGCATCGACCGGTTGGACGAACTCCAGCGAATGGTTACCGCTGTACGCCTGCGCATCGGTAACATATCCGCCTGCACCCGCATCACCGTACCAGCCTTCCCATCCATTAGCGTCATGCATGTTAAATCCAACGGAATAGGAATCGAAGTCTTCATAATAAGAATAAAAAACTTCATGGAGCCAGTTCTCTGCCATTACCTCAACCTCTTTATAGTCAACCACGCAATCCCGGACATAATCGACTCTGGCGAAATCGGTTGAACGCTTCGAAAGAACACAGTGAGTAGGATACAACCTTATATCGTCAAAGAATACCACTCCTGAACCGCCGGGCGTCGTCGTGTTGTTCTCGTCACCGAAGCCGATATAGACCGTCGTAACATTCTGCAGGTCCACACCGAAGTCTGACAGCGCAATATTCCACTGCTGCCACCCTGCTTGCTGTATGTCACCGGCGTCTCCGTCGTATACGACCTTAGAGCCGTTCAGCTTCACATACATCTGCTCGGCATCATTGTTTGGGTCGCCGTAGAACCACAGCGACAATGCTTTAACACCGGCTTTTG
>DAOVNI010000278.1 GCA_030630315.1 Phycisphaerae bacterium
CTCTCGTCTTGGAGAGGCCTATAGAGAGCCGAGAACTGACCCGCGGGCCTGGGCAAAATGGGTCAGGATGGGCTACTTGAAAGCTCCAAAAGAAATAAAGGACCACGAGCATGAGCTTGCCCTGCCGATGTACATTGACGAGTCGCCGCCGCCCTTCAAACTGCCGCCGTATAAGCTGCCGGTGAAAATGAACAAGCTCTATCATCAGCCGCACCTGGAGAACTTCTTCGATGCGATTCGCGGCAAGGCTAAGCTCAACTGTCCCGCTGAAATCGGATATGAAACGGCTGTGGCGGTACTGAAAGTCAACGAGGCAGCCGAGGCCGGCCGAAAGCTAAACTTCAAGCCGGAGGAATTCAAGGTTTAATGCTTTGCAGTAAACACCAGACCAGAGACTGTCATTGCGAGGAGCGTAGCGACGAAGCAATCTCAATCGTTCGTAAAGTAGAGATTGCCACGGCCACTTTCGCGGCCTCGCAATGACAGCGTTGGTTTTATCCGAAGTTGTAGTGCTTTGTTACGGCTTCGTGAACGTTCCAGGTGCACTCGAGCTCCTCGGGGAAGACCACGAGGTCGCCGGGGCCGAAGCTTACCGATTCTTTGCCGTCTGTAACCGTTACTTTGCCTTCGAGCAGAAGGCAGGTTTCTTTTTCCGTATATGTCCAGTCGAAGGTGCTGGGCTGGCACTTCCAGGTGGGCCAGGCCTTGCACGCTGCCGCCTCTTCATCGGACGGCTTTTTGACAATCACATCTTTTACGGTTGGCATATTATTTTACTCCTTTTGACTATTGTCGATTCAGGCTGTATTATACCTCAAGCAGGCTATTTTGGAATACGCAACAGGAATTTTTATTAAAAGTCAGGACGTTGTGGAGCAAAAGCAGTTAGACAAGTTCAAGCTCTGGTTCGATGATTATGTAGCGGGCTTTTATGGCGATGATGAAGTCATCAATGCCAATTTGAAACTCAAAGAAAAGCACAGTCGCCGCACCTGCAAAGAGATGCTGTATTTGGCCGGCGAGCTGGGCCTTGATGAAAATCAGAAGCGGCTGAGTGAGACGATAGCGCTTTTTCACGACATCGGACGGTTCGAGCAGTTTGTCAAATACAACACGTATAGCGACGTCAGAAGTGTGGACCACTGTCGGTTAGGGTTGAAAGTTTTGCGACAGACCAAGGTGCTTGATGGGCTTGACCGTCAGGAAAAGCAGTTAATCGAAAAAGCGATTGAATTCCACGGACTCAAAAAATTGCCGGAGGATTTGGACGGACGATTCCTGCTGTTCTCGAAATTGATACGCGATGCCGATAAGATAGATGCACTCTATGTGGTAACCGAATACTACAAGCAATACAGGGACAATCCGCAAGAGTTCAAGCTGGACCTGGAGCTTCCGGATGGGCCGGGGTACTCGGCTGAAGTGGTTGAGGCAATTCTATGTGGTCAGTGTGTAGATTACAGACAACTGCGGACGTTAAATGACCTGAAGCTTTGTTTTCTTGGATGGGTTTATGATGTGAATTTCACACCGACGTTGAAACGAATAAAACAGCGCAAATATCTGGAAAAGCTGCTTGGCTTTTTGCCGGGCACCGAAGATATCGAAAGGGTCAAAGAAAAGATATTTGGATATGTTGATTCCAGATTAAAAAGGGAAACCGGACTCTCACTCTTTGATTGAGGACACATTTCGCGGCGATGACAACTCCGCAAACTTAGTGTTTTGTCAGCCCTCAAAGCACGCTTGACAGAGCATTAGTGCCCTTTTCCTCTTCTTCTGCATTGTCCTCGTCCTTGCCTTTGCCCACCTGGGCCGTGGCGGAAGCGGTGTGGGGGGCCGGCATCAGAAGCAGCGTCAGCAAGTTCAATTGTGCCGCCTTTGATTAACAATGCCTTTCCATTGACGAGGGCGTCGGCAATTTTTTTGTGCGCGGATTCGAGGATTCTGCCGAGAGTCTGGCGGGAAATGTTCATTTTCTCTGCGGCCTGGGCCTGATAGAGGCCTTCCAGATCAGTCAGACGCATTGCTTCAATCTCATCGACCGTTAAGGTAATTTGCTGCAAAACCGAAAGGGGGATTCCCCTTGGTTTATAGTAGTTCGCCTGCGGCAGGTGCGCTATGCGTCTGCAATGTCTCGGTCTCGGCATATCAAATGTTCCTGTAACGGTTTAATGGTCGCAGATGTTTTGCCCGCATTGTAATTGACCGGCTAAGTATTGCAATACCAACTGATGCGGAGGGTTTTGCGTTTCACGGCCTTTCCCACTTTCAAATTTCGATAATACTCCCTGCTTTTATCTCTACGAACTCGGCAGGATACTTTGCCCTTATTTTCTGGATATGTTTCGTACAATGACAAGGGGCGATTAATTTGATTCCCCGAAGTTTCTCCAACTTTGAAAATCCATGAAAGCCGCCAATCACACCATAAATTTCGCCGAGTTCTCTTGACTTTTCAATTATGTTTTCCAGACCCGGATGAGCACAGCCAGTTACAACGACATTCCCCTTTTCAGTATTCACCACCAAGGATTGCTCTTTAATAAATACTCCAAGAGCTCCGGTCGAGTATATCCCTGCACAAATTTCTGTAGACTTTGAAAAAGATTTTGGATGAATCACTTCAGCTTTATTGTTTAGTCTTAAAAACTCTTTTAACCCGCCGGTGTGGTCCCAATGATTGTGTGAGATAACAACTTTAGCTACCTTCTCCGGCTGAACCTTCAGTTGTCTGAGGTTGTAAATTAGCTTTCTGCCGCTATCACCTGTATCAAACAGAAGTTTCTCTCCCGTTTCTATTAAGCACGAAAATCC
>DAOVNI010000054.1 GCA_030630315.1 Phycisphaerae bacterium
CATAACTCAAAGGGGAACCTTGCTCACTCATTAAAGAAAGAGCAATAACGTCATCCGCAAGTGTATTCAACTGTGTAACAGTAAGACCTATTATCATAGGGCCCATCATAATGATGATTTTCCTGAACGGCTCGGAGTGAATACGCCACGCGGGCCTGATTGAAACGCCACTGGCGCGCAGAGAGGGAATCTGAATCGCTATCTGTCCAAGCCCGGCGATTAGTACTGCAGCCGCAACAAAAAAGACCTGCTGTTCGGCCTTGATTTTCAACACCCAGCCGGCAAATAAGATGCTCGCAATAATGAATATATTTAGGACAATCGGTGCCGCAGCAGGCGTGGCAAAATGTCTGTGCACATTGAGGATGCCGGCCAGAATTGCCACCATACAAACAAATATCATATACGGCAGCATAATTGAACACAATACCAGCCCGAGTCGAGGACCGAATCTGCTCTCGAAAAAACCGTAGTAGCCCCAAACCAGCCCTTCGCCGATAAGGACTATTACCGCAAGCACCACGAATATAACGGTTACAACGGTGTTGGCCAGTTCTTTTGCCTGCCGCGGGTCTCTATGAAGCTGCTCACTATATACGGGAATAAAAGAAGCAGAAGCCGCTCCTTCGCCAAAGAGTCTTCTGGCAAGATTGGGAATCTTAAAACCCATTGTCCAGGCCGTCATCAGCCAGCCGGCGCCAAAGAAATGGGCGAAAGCTATGTCCCGCACCATACCGAACACTCTGCTGACCGCAGTAAGAGAGGCAATTTGTCTAAAGCCTTTTATCATTGCTTGTTGTTGGTTGCTCGATACTGGTTGCTCGTGTCTCGTATTTCGTGAAGCGGCATACGCTTCATGCTTTTCGTGCTACGCTGAAAGGTCTGCAGCGCCCGACGTTATTTAACAATCCGACAGCAGCCATACTGACCAGCAGGCTTGACCCGCCGTAGCTTACCAGCGGTAAAGTCAGCCCTGTAATCGGCATCAGCCCGACCGTCATACTCACATTGACGATGACCTCAACTGCAAACATTGCCACGATACCGACCGCAAGCAATCTGCCGAACGGGTCGGTATTGTTCCCTGCGATTTCTAATCCGCAGCCAATAAGAATCACATAAAGCCCCAGCAGGCCCAGGCAGCCCAAAAAGCCCCATTGATGGGCAATGACGGCGAATATGAAGTCATTGTGCCTTGTGGGCAGAAAGTTGTACTTGATAAAGGGTCCTCGCCGAAAACCGTACCCTTTCGCTCCGCCGGAGGCAACCGCAAATTTCGAACGGATGAGATGAAATCCCAGGTCATCCTTCCACAGCTTTGTACTGAATTTGCTGCCGACAAGAATCTTGCCCAGGGTCGGGTTTTGCTCGGCCTTCTGGCGAATCCAGCTACTCTGCAGCAGGACGCTGCTCACTCTGGTTCGTTGGTAATCTTTCATAAAAAACCACATCAGAGGGCTTACCAGAACCGCAAGCAGTACAATCAAAAGCAGGTGTTTGACCTTTGCGCCGGCGACAAAGAGCATCGCAAAAAGAATCGGCATCATTAAAAGGATCGTTCCCAAATCCGGCTCGAAAAGAATCAGCACCATCGGCACAAGCGTAAGGATAAATGGCCCAATCAGAGCTTTGAAATTTCGGTAATTACTGCGATAACGCAGATACCACGCCAGCGCAAGGATATAGGCCAGCTTACAGATTTCCGAGGGCTGCACGGAGGGCAGGTCCCGCCCCCCTATTGTGAACGTTATCCATCTATGCGTGCCGTGGCGTGCCGGCACGAAGGGCAGTTGCACCACATATCGCCCCACCAGGAGCAGTCCCAACAGCAGCAGCACAAAGGCGTATATCCAGTAGCTGACCGCGCCAAATCGCCGGTAATTGGCCAGGTTAACTGCTATAAAGACAAGGACGCCAATCGCAGCAAATACAAGCTGTTTTTTCCAGAGATTGGCCAAACCGACGGTCTGGCTCGCAGGGCTCGGCTCCGCAGGGTGCCCAACCGAATAAATAGCCGCTATCCCGATGGCAACCAGCACTAAAGCGGACGCCAGCAGACATAGTCTTACAACTACAAGTCGTCCTTTTAGAAAATTGTACATAACGGCAAAATACCACAGGGCCGCCAAAATTGCATATACGAACTGCAAAATCACACAAAAAAATTGTTTTGGCAGCAAGATGCGGTGCCGGAGCGGGATTGGCCCTAAAAACAGCCCAAATAGGCCTATTTACCCAAATTAACAGCCAAAAGACAGCCCATAGTCTTTCTTCGTTGTAAGGGCTATATGTCTATTTCTATGGGATTATGGCCTAATCTTTAATTTTTCTGTGTTTTTTTACATTTTTTTTTACTTTTTTGCATTTTTTCCTTGATTTTTGCAGAAGCTTATGGTACTCTGCACTTAATCTTTAATCAACAATAACCTGTGCGTATAGTTTTTAGGCACACATTTTCGCCAATCGGCGGGAAAGGAGGGTGCGTAAGAGCATAAAGTTATTGCTTTTGTGGCCGGCTACTCTTGCCAGCCGGTACGCTTCGTCCACACAGGATATTAAGCAAGCGTAATTGAGATTATATTTAGGCAGGAGCAAGATTTGTAATTTGTGTAGAAACCAAGATGATGCAGAGCGTGTAACTCTGCGAAGAAGAAGAAAAGAAAGGAAGGTTAGATTATGAAAAAGATTGCTTTTGTTTTAGCAGTGTTGCTACTCGCAACTCCGACCTGGGCGGCTACCATTAGTGCCGTGCAGGTGCCTGATACAAATCAGGTCGAGATCCGCTACGACTTCTCAGACGCAAATCTGCCAAGAGCGTTCGGTGTGGACATCACGGTCACCGACGGGAATATTATTGCCTGTACTGCCGAGATGGTCGGTGAGTGTAACGCGGATGACAAGGGCTATGGTATTTTCCCGGGCACAATCATCATTGAAGCGGACGGTACCGTTTCCGATGATGGTACTCCGGTCGCTCCGGCTGGTGCCATAGGTACTCCTCCTGACAACTGGGGTATTGGCACTGCCGGCATCACCGTCGAGATGGGCTCGCTGTATGCGGATACTAACGACGCTCCGGCATCCGTTGGCGTACTTTGTACGATTGTGGTAACCGAAAACTGCACCGTGAATATTGCCGGGAACGCAGCCCGCTGCGGCGAAGGCAGCGAAGCCTTAGGCGTGGTTATGGAAGATCCCACTGAAGTGGTCATTCCGGAATACATCCCCGGCGACGTGGTCCTCGAAATTGACTGCTTCGACAGCGCCCATCCTGATTATAATGAATGGGTCGCTGTCGGCAAGCCCGAGTGCTGGTGCTACAAATACCAGTGCTATGGCGACGCCGACGGTATGAAAAATGGTGATGCCTTTACCGGCTACTCACGTGTTCGTCATGCTGACTTGGGCATCCTGCTTGCGGGTTGGAAGGTTGAGGAGCCGCCGGACGGCCCTGGTATTGATACGATCACCAATGGTATCTGTGGTGACTTTGACAGAACATTAAATGGTGATGCATTTACCGGCTACTCACGTGTTCGTCATGCTGACTTGGGCATCCTGCTTGCGAACTGGAAGGATGATTCCGGTATTCCGATGGCTGACCCGGGTTGTGGCGGTGACATAGATTTGACTCCTCCGTAAGTCGTTTGCGGAAAGATTTGTGATGAAAGGTTTTAAGAAACTTGTTTTTTTGGAAGGAGAATAATGATGAAGAAGTTGTTAATTTTAATGTTGGTTCTTGGTATGGCCTCAGTGGCAAACGCCGCTATAGTCAGTTTGGATCCGAGTGGAACCGTTGAAGGCCCAGCAGGCGCTTATACTCTGAATGTTGTTTGTGATACGGATCTTCACCCTTACTCGAACTATCTCGCTATCACTGATGCCACTTTCGGCAGTATTGTTGGAGTTGCAGCAACGGCTGATGCCGGTAGTGAGTACGCTGTTAATAATTTAGGCGCTGCTGCCGGTTATGCCTCTGTTTGGCAAGTAGAGGCATTAGATACGACAGATCCGTTTACCCTTGCGGCAGGTATACAGTTTATTGCTGATATAAGCTACACAGGTACAAGTGTAGCAGAAACACTTACTATTGAGCTGTTGCAAGATGTAGGCGTTCCCATTGATTCAGTGACATATGTCATTCCTGAGCCGATGACGATTGCACTGCTTGGTCTGGGCGGATTGTTCCTGCTGCGTCGCCGCAAATAAGAGGCGACTAAGGCCAACAAGTTAGTTAGTAACGAAAGAGGCAAGTTTTTTGACTTGCCTCTTTTTTTATGGTATTTATTAGCCACAGATTAACACGGATTAAATAAAAGTAACAAACAGTAGAATCTGTGGCAGCTCTTTGTTGTTGGAATATCTATTTTGTGCTATAATAAAATATATGAAATACAAATTTACGAACTATTTCGAGAATGAGATATTGCGCAAACGCCCATACATTAAGAAAGAATGGTGTATTAGAATCGTGGCCAACCCTATCCGTGTTGAGCGTCAAGAAAATAATCGTTTCAGGTTCTGGGGAATTGTCGATGAGCTTGAAGGGCGTGTTTTACGTGTGATAACTCTTGAAGATAAGACTACAATACATAATGCTTTTCCTGACAGGAGCTTTAAATTATGAAACTGAGTTATTATCCTGAAACTGACTCTTTGTATATTGATTTGGCCGACAGGTCAAGTGTTGAAAGCAAAGAGGTCTCCGAAGGGGTCGTCCTGGATTATGACGCTGATGGCAATCTTGTTGGTATCGACATTGACAATGCCAGTAAAAAGCTTGAACTGAATGAACTGGTCCTGAGCAAGCTTCCCTCCCAGACGCAAACGCTTTCAGCATAACCTTTTTAGACGCTGATTCCGCAGATTACGCTGTATTTTTTTGGACGCTGATTCCGCAGATTACGCAGAGAAAAGTAAAGAGCAGATATGTATAAATATGCTGAACTTACAGAAAAAATAATTAAAGCGGCACAAAACGTTCACAATAGGCTGGGATACGGGTTTCTTGAAAAGGTTTATCATAATGCGATGGTATTAGAATTGCGTAAAACAGGACTTGAAGCGGCTTCTGAGAAAGCGATTACGGTGTGTTATGATGGTCAGGTCGTCGGTGAATACTCTGCAGATATAGTTGTTGCTGATAAGGTGATATTGGAGATTAAAGCTGTGCAGACAGTTAATACTGCCCATGAAGCTCAATTAGTCAACTACTTAAAGGCGACTAACATTGATGTGGGCTTACTGCTGAACTTTGGCAAATCATTAGAGGTTAAACGCAAGATATTCGAAACAGCCCGTCAGCGGTAATTTTAGACGCAAGATTAACGCTGTAGTTTTTTAGACGCTGAGTTTGGAGGTTACGCTGGAATAAATAATATTAAATATCTGCGTTAATCAGCGTAATCTGCGTCTAATAAAGTTAAAGGAATACAATATTATGAAGCGGTTAGTGATATTGGCCGGATTTGCGGTTTTGCTGTCGGGGCTGGCGGGCTGTCAAGACCCTAACAAAGGAATTGAGGTAATTATCGAAGGGGGCGGTGAATTTCCGGAATTCCTTGTTGGCAAATGGAAGGCGGATAAGGACGGCTGGGAATTTGTTTTTCAGCCGGATGGGACAATTTCCTCAGCGGTAATCAGTCTTGGCAGGGTAAGATTGAAGCCCGGACAAGTAACCACTGTGCCGATGAAAATGGGCGGTAAAGGCATTTACGAGCCGGGCGAATGGATGGTTCACTACGCCCCAGCCGGCCGGGAATTGATGGTAAAGATTTCCTTAAAGAATTTTTACGTGGAATTAGGCAAAGGTGTTGTGGAAGGTAAAAGCACGGATATATTCGCCGGACCAATTTCACAGGACGGCAAGGTCTGGCTGGCGGACTGGACCAGTTTCCCTGATTATACAGCACACACGGCCGAGCATCCCAACTTTATTTTATCTGATGGGACAGATGCCGCCATAACAAAGGCCCTTGTCTTTGAAAAGGTTGAAGAGCAAAGGTAGTGCGAGGTTTACCTTAGTAGTCAAAATATGCAACGCCGGCCGAATCTGTACCCGGCCAGTTCAGCTTGATTATTTTGGTTGCGGGCTTATATATCCAGCCATATAAGTCCGTCTGGACAGGTTCAGTCGGAAAATCTTCACCATTGCTAATCATTTTTGTGCCGTATCTTTCATTGAATGGGTTTTTAGGAATATTGTGCAGGTAATTTCCAGTCTCGGTTAGCTGGGCGTCAAAGGAGAGCTGGGCAGGTACTGTTGATGGGTCGTCATCAGGATATCCCGGCGGGACGCTGTTGTGCCGGACGGCGTATAGCTCGATTGCAGCTCGCAATATGCGTAGATTATCTTTGGCAACAGCTTCCTTGCTCCGTGTTGCGTGTGATTGAAATTGCGGGACCACAATAGCTGCAAGAATCCCCAGTATAGCTACCACTATCATCAGCTCAACAAGTGAAAATGCTCTCTTCATAATGCTCACTTTCCAGCCGGTTCAGCGACTTTCTGTAATATCGTCTAATATTGACCTGCGTTTTAGCGGGAAAATATATTATGGGACGGTTCCTTTATGCTGCAGAGAAAATAAATCCGGCAATATAAATACTGGTAAAATATTCGACCAACGGTATAATTATAGAAGGTTCGCAGGTTGGCAGCGCGGTATTGCCCGGATTTGCGGGCGTAATTCAGTGGTAGAATGTCAGCTTCCCAAGCTGGACGTCGAGGGTTCGAATCCCTTCGCCCGCTTTTTAATGCGTTTGGCATCTCACCTGTGCCTGCGCAACCCTCCTGCTTTCTTGCCCGCCGCCCCCCCACGTCTTCTTGTCGAAGACAAGAGTGGGGGGAGACGCGGGGGCAGGCGAAAGCAAGAAGGGGGATGCAGGCAATGCAACTCTTTGCTCTTGCACCCCGCTTGGTGATTTTGAGGCGGAATTCCTGTTACCGGACCTTAAGTTGGCGCCTTTAATAGATAGAGTCCGGGCATACTGCGAGGCAGTATGACGGATTGTTTCAGTATGAAAGGAGACATATTATGTTAACACTAAAGTACCGAGGAAATGTTAAAATTGCTTTTGTAACGCTGATTTTGGCCTTAATGCTGTTTGCCGAACCTATCGTAGCAAAGCAGGCCCAAAAAAGAAGCAGTAAATCAAGCGGGAGCAGTCAAAAAAGCCAGCCGGCTAAAAAGACCTCTGCTGCCCCCAAAGCCCGGCAGTCCTCAAGTGCCGGCAAAGCCCGCACGAAATCTACTGCCTCCTCGCGAGTCACCGCGTCTCGAACCGCAGTAGCCTCGAAGCCATCAAGCCGCAGTAGCTCAAGAAGAACCGTTAGACCCAGTCCGGCAAGAACGTCGAGCCAGACCAAATCCAGCAGGGCGGTACCCAGCCGTCAACCCGGTAGAGTAACATCCAGCCGTACTACTACCCTGCGACCCGGAGTCACCTCCAGCGCTCGCAAATCCTCCCCAAGCCCTTCGTCAGCAAGGGTAAGTTCCGGTGCAGGAAAACAGACGACTGCAAGGTCAAGTACTCGCATAAGCCCGAACAGAACTGTACGTGTCGCCAAATCCATAGGTGAGAAAAAGGCATCTGTTACCACGACACGAAAAGTTACTACCGGCAGTAAGCCGAAAGTCAGTATAAGCTCGAGCAAAACCGCGCGCATCGGCAGCTCGATAAGTACGAAAAAGCCGTCCGTTTCCACTGCACGAAAACGGGTATCTGTAAGCTCAAGTAATCGAACAAGCTCGAGCAGAACGGCACGTGTCGGCAAATCCATCAGTAATAGAAAGTCACCTGTCACCACTGCGCGAAAAGTTACTACCGGCAGTAAGCCGAGAATCAGTATAAGCTCGGGCAAAACCACACGCATTGGCAGAACTATTGGTGAGAAAAAACCGTCCGTTACCACTCGGAAAAAGGTTACTCGCGTTAGTAAGCCGAGAATCGGCATAAGCTCCCGCAGATTCTCTTTGTTCACGCGTCCGGCGACCGAAAGGAGCCAGCACATCAGGCCGGCGAGCGAAAAGAGCCAGCACATCAGAACAAAGGGTGCAGAACGCCGCAGATATGCAGTTGTTGACCGCCTCGGAAATCGGCGCAGAAGAAGGCCTTCGGGCGTGGTATACCATGACCGTCCCGATGAAGTAAGACACGTTAATCGCAATGAGCATGTATATGTTGACCGCTATGACCGGCTGCGCCACAGAACAGTCTGGCCCAGGTATCGTTTTCTTGTGCACTATGGCTGGGG
>DAOVNI010000277.1 GCA_030630315.1 Phycisphaerae bacterium
GAAATCACCGGAGGCCGAAGGGACAAATCGGTAGATTCTCAACTGCGTAAATCCTTCTAAGCCGGCATAAATATCCCGCCAGCTATATAGCCGTCCCGCATCTTCAGCCCGCTCTAAAAACACGTTTGCAACCTCTTCAATGTCACCCGGCTCTTCAAGAATTATTATTGTATCTTCCGGCAGGATATTTACAAAAAGCTCCCGCTCTTCTGCCGCAGTCCCGCACACCGCTGAAACGATATTGATGCTTTCTATTTGCCGGCTCGAACGCTGCGTGTCCAGATTGATTTCGCGGATACTCTCTATAGTGTCACCGAAAAATTCAACCCTGACCGCCTCAGCCCCGTCGTCATTGCGAGCAGCGCAGCTGCGTGGCAATCTCGTCTTTTCGCTAATCAGCGGTGCATAAATATCAACAATCCCACCCCGACGCGCAAACTGGCCCGGCAAATCAACCCTTTCCACACGCTCAAAACCATTATCTACCAGCCAGCCAACCACCTCTTCCGGCGACACCACCTTATTTATTTGCAGATTAAGACAGCTTTCCTCCAGAGCTTCCGGTTTCGGTATCGGCTGACAAAGCGCCTGTATAGGTGCCGGGATAATAAATCGTGCCCCGTGCGTTGGCTCACGAGCGACAAGCGACGAGACACGAGCGACGAGCTTCAACCTTTCAGCGCGAATCTCATCGGTGGCGTCCGCCAAATCCTCTTCGCCCTCCCAGGCGGGCAAGGTCTCAATTCCTTCGCCACCGAAAGTGTGCAAATCGTCGCCGGCCTTGTCGGCATCGTCAATATGCGGGCAGACGTACAGAATCGGCCGACCCAGCTTCTCCGATATGTAAGCCCCCAGCAGGCGCGCAAACGACCCCCACGTCCCCTCGACTTTAACCACCCCCTCGCCGGGACGGGCGGCTTTTAGCCGAGAGATTATCTCCACAACAGCCCTATCTCGGCTTAGATCCATTTACTTATTATTATAAGCGAGAGGTCAAAACTTCACTTCGCCTCTCGTTTCATCTTTCATATATAACCTCGCCCTGTGTAATTTCGTCCATAAAGGTGCCGCTTCTGGCTTCGGCTTGCAGGGGTATGATTTCCAGAGGTATGATACGGGCGATTGCCCGCGTTTTTTTTCGATATTTCATAGCCAGTGGTAAATATTTTTCGCTGCTGTCCTGAAACACGGCAACATCAAGGTCGTGCGGGTCAGATGATTTCAAAAATGAGCCGAAGATAACAATCCTGCGCACTTCCTTTTCGCCCCCAAGACAGCTAACCAACTGGTGTTTCAGTAAATCTTTTTGCGGTTGAGTAAGCATTACCAACGTCCTTTTACATCCCAAATTTTTCCTGACCGCCGATATTATTGTTTTCAAAGCTTACAATGTCAAGGATGGGTTTATATTCTGGCAACCGTCTAATCACACAGAGGACCCGTTAGATTGACAAAAACAAAAACTAAAATGGCAGCGAAACGCAGGTTAAACACAGAAAGGTGTTATAATCCCGGCGGCTTTGCTCCCTTACTACCATCACCATCATATTTTTCGAGTAGGTATTTCAGGGTAACGGTCCTATTATCGCTACCAGTAACCGGGATTGCCATTTGCGGCATTGTGTGGAGCATGATTATGTAGGAGAATTTCCCGGTCTTCTCATATTTACCGACATAGAGGTCTAAGACCCGGATATCGCTTTTCCATATCCCGGATGGGAAAGGAAACAAAACCAACGATAATGGACAATAGGTAGCTTTGTAAGTAATAACTTTCCCCTCTCGTCCCCACCCCTTCGGTATGGTATCATATCCGAATCCTTCGTTTTTGAATAACCATTTCTTTGCATATTGTGAGAGCGTACCGGAAATAACTTTCTTATTTCGAGAGGAAGTTATCTCATAACAACACTTGTGGCGAGGGACAGCTACTACCACAGCCAACAAAACAGCTATCACCCAAAAGGCAAAACGACGCAACCATTTCAAATTAACTTTCGACTGCATATTTAAATCTCCAAAAACTCACTGGCCTGCCATCCGTTACACCCAGACTGCGGGGGGAAATCCGCTAACAACGGTCAATTGAAAATAATCAATAGTAAATATTAAGCAGTCAATGCTAAGCGGTCAATCAGACCCCGAAGCTCGTTCCAACTGCCAGCGCCGCTCTTATAAGGTGATGGCTCTTCGGCACGGTCTTTATCTTGCCGGCGACCCGCGAAAGCGGAATGCTCGACAGTTTACCATCTTTCCACACTACCAGGTGGTTCCTCACACCTTTCATTAAAAGCTCGACAGCCGTATGGCCAAAGCTCGTTGCAAGAAGCCTGTCAAACGGCGTAGGTGTTCCGCCTCGCTGCACATGCCCGAGAACAACCGCTCGGCACTCAAGCCCTGTCTGCCCGTTGATTTGCATCGCCAGTACATTTCCGATTCCTCCCAGCCGAATCGGGTCGGTACTGCGGGCGACCCTTTTGGCAACAACCATTTTGCCGCCCCTCTCCTTCGCCCCTTCCGCCGCCACTACGATACTGAATCTCTTGCCCCGCTTCGACCGGCCGAGCACAAAATCGCAGATTTTATCGAGACGATACGGCATCTCAGGCCAAAGGATTACATCCGACCCGCTCGCAACGCCTGAATGAAGGGCAATCCAGCCGGCGTATCTGCCCATCACCTCGATAATCATCACCCGATGATGAGAGCTGGCTGTCGTGTGGATTTTATCAATCGCCTCCGTGGCAGTGGTAACAGCGGTATTAAAGCCAAAGGTAACATCCGTGCCGTAAAGGTCATTGTCAATCGTCTTGGGCACACCCATAA
>DAOVNI010000035.1 GCA_030630315.1 Phycisphaerae bacterium
GGATTGTCGTAAAAACCTGACGCTATTTTGATAACGTAATGGTCATCCTGTTTAAGATAGCCATATTTAATGTGTACTTCTCCCTTATCCAGTATTAACTCACCTACAGGCGGTACCACTGCTTGTCCTGCTGAATAGGCGATAAAGCCCGCTTCAATGGCAGGGATGAGGTCAAGTGAGGGTAAAATTTCCTTAATTTGCTCTAATGTAATTATTTTCATAAACTGTCCTTCCAGGTTATAAAATACTTTTCAATGTTTCGAGGCTAATGTTTGCCCCGCAAATAATGATGACTATAGTTTTGCCAGCGAAGTGCTCACGCATTTTCAAATAAGAGGCAATAGCCACGGCCACACCATGATTACCAGTGGATGCGGTCACAACGCCCTGCGCGAGTTCCTCCGACATCACTGAAAGGAGCTTATTCATCGCTCCTCGTACCTTGAACGAGCCTGTATACTGCAAATTCTCCAGCTTGTAATATACGTTCGCACCGTCAACCTGGCTCAAATAACGGGAATGTTCCAAAATTGTTTACCGAATGTGTGACCGAATACGTGATTCGGCGAGCCGAACTTCGTTTACGACATCTGTGGATTTGAGCATTACCGTTTCCTGGCTATTAGTTGATTAATTTTTTAACTCCATGGTAAAGTCGTGGATGCGGTCTAGTGCCGATGCGAGGTAATTCTCTGGCAGACCAAAACTGATTCGGATAAATTTATCCATACCGAAGTGATCCCCCGGGACAATGAGCACGCTCTTTTCTTTACGCAACCGCTCTGTAAACTCAGTAGAATTGATGTCGAAATGATAACGGGCGAAAGCGATTGCGGCCGCCTGTGGTGGTGTAAGGCTAAATGTATTCTTGTGACTATCCATCCATTGTTGCAAAATTGGATATCCTTTTCGGATATAATTGCGAGTACGCTGAATAATGCGAGGACGTACTTTTGCAGATAAGGCAATTGCCGCAAGTTTGTTTGACAGGATCGTGGCACTAATCGTAGTGTATTCATGCCGCGCCCAAATATCGTCTATGGTATCAACAGGGCCGACTACCCAACCTATGCGAAGACCAGGCAAGCCATACGCTTTGCTTATACTGCCGACCGCTATCACTTTGTTGTACCTACCATAAAAGGATGGGCTTTGTTCATCAGTTAATCGCTCGGCGCCACTATATACTTCATCGGCTAAGATCCATGCACCAACTCGCTCAGCCGTACCGATGATGTCATCCATTTCGGCCTCGGTGAGAATATAGCCAGTGGGATTATTTGGATTACATATGGCGATGAGCTTTGTATTGTGTGTAACAATTTCATTTAACTCGCCCAAATCAGGCGCCCAGCCATGTTCTTCACGCAAATGAAATGTCTTTAACTCCAAATTGTAGTTTTTCGCAATGCCCCAGATTTGCATATAGTTGGGAAGCATGATTACGATTTCGTCTCCTGCGCTGAGTAGGGTACGGGTCGTAATATAGTTGGCTTCAATTGCCCCTACAGTAACTAATATGTTGTTCATCATAGCCCCTTCGTAAAGAGCTGCGATGTTCTCCCGCAGTTCGGGGATGCCATTGACATGCGGATAATTGAGTCTGGTGGCGAGTAAGTGGTTTATATAATCGGGATCATCGGCCAACAGCTCACCAAGTAAGATGGGTTGTACGCCGCTTTCAGACAGGTTGTATTCGACATCCTGTTCAAACTTGGACATCATGCGTTCCATAACAAATGGTTGAAATTCAGACATCTGGTTATTCTCCATTATTGAATTCTTATGATAAGTTGTATATGTAGCAGAGTCGTGTCCGATGGCGAATCTTTCAGCTGACATTTCCCATATCGAACGCTTAGCTACGCGACCAAGCCTTCCAATTGCACTATTATATCAAGACTTTGCTCGAATTCCAGTCCATTGAAGTCTTTGCTGACAAATCTTGTACTCAGAGTCCAGTGCAGTTTAGCCATTTGTTATGCGGCGAAAAGGCCATAGGAAAAAGACGGTACACATGAGCTTTATGCTCTACGAACAGGCTATAAGGAAAGTTGGTTATGCTGTGGGATATAGATGCAGGCTGGGACTTTGTCGGCGCACCTGGTGGGCCCAGTGACATCTGGGCAGAGCCTGACGGGGCTGGATATCCAGTTCTTTGGTGGCAGCTTTCTCCTTTGCCGGAATTGCCCACCTTCTCAGGGGGAACGGGTGAGCCTGACGATCCTTACCTGATCTCAACGGCTGATGAATTGAACAGTATCGGCCATAATCCAAGATTGATGGCTGTCTTTTGCGTTGACATCAGCGCCCTCAGCCAACAATAGTTCAACAATGTCTGTAGCTACAATCATCTTACCTGTGTTTATTTTGCATGCCAGAGGATATTGGAAGGTATCGGTCGTTTGTTGGGGGCGATGGTTGGTGCTTTGAGAGTGAGTCGAAGGCCCTGGCCGCCGAAGCCCTGGAAGAAGGTCAGGGTAAGCGGATGTTTGCCGGCCTTGAGAGCGATGGTGCCCTTTACTTCTCTCATACCGTGAACGCCGCGGTTGTCAATGAGCAGCTTATCGCCGATGTACAACTCTGAGCCGTCGTCGGAGGTAAGGTAAAAAGTATATACCCCATCGGCGGGTACGTCAATAAAACCTTCGAATTTGAGGGCGTAATTTTCTTTACGCTTAGATAGATTCAGGCTAATCTTTTCACACGTACCCGAAGCGGTCGGCTTGAGGGCGGTGAAGTCGGGCAGCTTTTCAATTCTGCCGGCTTCATAGTAATCGTATTTCAGGCCCGGGGCGACTTGGGCAACATCAACGGCATTCCGGGGCGAAACCCGGGTAAAGGCGGCGCCGGCAACGGCACTCTTTTTACCATCAGGCCAAAAAGTACGGGCCTTAACGGTGGTGGTCTGGTTCAACCTGATCGGGCCAACGTATCGGGGCGATGTGGCCGTCGGCTCGCTGCCGTCGAGGGTGTAGCGAATGTTGTCGTCATCGTTGCCCCCGGCCAATTTTACGTCGATCTTGTCAATAAATATATTGACATCGTTTATAAATACTGGCGGCACGAATCCCAGGTTGGCCAACCTCACGCGATCGGCGTCCATCTTGATGACCTCCCGGTCATAGGTCAGCAGGCCGTTGCATTCGGTCTCTATATCTGAAGTCTGGGTATAGACGGCGGCGCTGAGGCCGGGATCGGTTTTCAGCCGGGCAATGCCCTGCAATAGTTCCTCGTAACGGACGGTCAGTTTCTCGCTGTCGGACAGGGTTTGATAGCCCCAGAATTCTTTCTGCCAGGAATGGCCCTTGACCTGCATCCCCAGCCCGCCGAACTCGCCGAGCACCGCAGCCCGGGTCGGTTCCGGCTGGGGGGAGTCGGGGCCGGGATACGAATGTATGTCGTGCACATCGCCGACCTTCCTGTCAGACCAGCCGCTGGCGTTATCTACCAATCGCGATGGGTCCCATTGCTTAATCAGTTTAACCAGTCGCTGGGTATCATACTGGCCCCAGCCTTCGTTAAACGGCACCCACATAATGATCGAGGGATGATTTATGAAACCTTCCACCATCCGTCGCAGCTCAACTTCGAACTGTTTCTTGTCGGCAGATGTGGCGTTACTGCCTGCGGGCATATCCTGCCAGACAAGCAGCCCCAGCTTGTCGCACCAGTAATACCAGCGGTCCGGTTCGATCTTGACATGCTTGCGGGCCATATTGAAGCCCAGCTTTTTGGTGATTTCGACATCGTAGCGCAGGGCCTCGTCGGTGGGGGCGGCATAAAGCCCGTCCGGCCAAAAACCCTGGTCCAGCAGCCCAATCTGAAATACAAACTTGCCATTGAGCATAAGCCGGGTAATGCCATTCTCGTCCTTACCCAGTTCGATATGGCGCATACCGAAATAGCTTTTTACCTTGTCGACAACCTTGGGCTTACCCAGCAAACGCTGGCGGGACAGTATGATCTCAATGTCATAAAGGTGAGGATTATCGCACGACCAGAGCTTAGGCGTGGAAATCTTAATATCATCTTTCCGGCCCAGCGATAAGCTCGCTGTTTCAACAATTCTTCCATTGTCCCGCACATGAGCGGTTACCAGATGTTTTTTAGTAGTGTTTTTACCCAGGACCGTTACCCATAAACGCTGATTATCGACGTCGGGCGTCATAATAATCTTCTCGATATAAGCCTGGGGCACTGGTTCCAGCCAAACTGTCTGCCAGATACCGGTAGTGGGTGTGTACATAATGCCGCCGGGATTCTTGACCTGTTTGCCGTGCGGCTGCCCGCCGGCGTCGCTGGGGTCCCAAACCGACAGGACCAGTTCCTGTTTTCCTGACGACTTGAGGGCGTCGGTAATATCATAATTGAACGCGTCGTACCCGCCCCGATGAGTGCCCAGTTCCTTACCGTTTACGTACACCACCGACTCCCAGTCAACCGACTGAAAGTGCAGTAAAACACGTTTGCCCTTCCAGTCTTTAGGCAGCTCGAACGTTCGCCGATACCATAGACGATTTTTTTCGTTCACCCGTTTCATCACTCCCGAAAGGGCCGACTCAATGGGAAACGGCACCAGTATTTGCTCCGTGAACTCTTTCGGCTCAGGTTGTTCCTTACCTGTTACCGCCAATTCCCACAGCCCGTTAAGATTCAGCCATCGCTGGCGTACCATCTGCGGGCGGGGATATTCCGGATGGGCATTGTCCGGTGACACATCTTTGGTCCACCGGGTCGCCAAAGGCCCCCGGGCCGGCTTCCATTGTGTATCAGCCTTGCCTGAAACCACCATATTCAGCACCAGAAATACCAAAAGAACTGCATTAACTGTGCGTCGCATCTTGAATCTCCTTAATTGGCATTCTTTATCATATTTCGCTATCCTGAAGTAGGTATCTTACACAGAATTAACCGAGAGAAACTATGTAACCGGAGCCTCCTAAGTTGGCTACAATGCGTGGCTGTTTGATTAAAGCCAAAATAACTTTTATGACAGGAGGCCGTCACGGACAAGTATATTCGATTTGACATAGATAGCAAGAAAATAATAGCGTGTGTCATGCAAAAAGGCAAAAGAGACGGATACGCAACCTTAGAGAAAGATAAGCAACGACGCCCTAACAAATAGTTCCCGTGTCGCACAACCCTCATTCTTGGCCCAAAAACGGCCCTGCTAATCCCAGTGGTTTTTTGCTTTTCGGCCCGGGAGCGTGGGCTCTATATACAGTCCTGATTTCAGTTTCAGCCGCCTTTGCGCGAGCCGATGTACTCGGGCTTGACTAATTGCCGAAAGTCAATCTCCTTGTCAGCCATTTTCATCGTTGTGTAAAGGCAATACAGACCACAGTGGGGATGGGATGGTCTGCGTTTGGCAGATGTAGCTTCAGCCGGTTTATGTTTGTTTTCATCAGCAACGGCTGATTTACTAACAGCAAACATAGCCAATATGCAGACGAATAATAAAAAGCAACGCCAGCGCAGAGCCCCTCCGGGATTAAGGTTCAACATTGCTTTTCGCCTCCGTTACTGGTTTGCCATTTTGCCACGTGTATTCGGTCTTGTCATAGAGGCCCGGGAATAGAACCTTCGTTCCGTCCGGAATGTCGTCGGCAACAAAAGAACTCAATGTGCTATGGTCGGGGTTTAGCACCACTTCAGTTCGCTTATGATGCCATTTGGTCGTCTTGCCACCTGTGGTTTGCTGCATATCCAAGTTGAAGCCCTATTCACAGTATCCTACGATTATCATCGGAGACTTTAACACCGGGTCCCACCTGGATGGGGCCACAGGAAAATCGGCCTGGGTTACCGAGTACATTGAAAGCCAGGGTTTTCGGGATAGCTACCGTGTTGTTCACCCTGATCCCAAGAAGGACCCGGGCAAAACCGGTGGCAGACGCATTGACTACGTCTTCGTGAACAAGCATCTTGTTCCAGTCGAGTGTACCGTATTAAAGGAAGGAGTTTTTGGCTCAGAGGGATTTGAAGACTCCGACCATTTGGCCGTTTACGCAAAACTGAAGATAGCAAAGAATCAAACGGCCGTTGAAAGTCGTAGTCGCGGCAAATAGAAAGTACGGCTTTTCATCCTCTCCGGCCAGTCAAACATGGCAGGGCTCGATGCGGAACTGCTTATCCATTTCTTTCGTATCACAGTTATAGTGCGTTCGAACTAAGTAAAGTATAGTGTGTTCAAAAGTAACACAATACTGGGCTAAATCCTGCGATTTTTCCTCACTGTCAGAGTCAACAAAAAGCTTGTTCCCAATTTCCTTTACCCGTCCACCCAAGCTGGTAACATCCAGATGTACCGCATTATTAAACTGTAAATAGCATTGTGTATACAACTCCTTACTCCACGACCCAGGCAATTCCTTAACAAGCTTAGCGAATTTTGGCATTTGATTACAGTCAAGAGACTTTCCAATATCTTCAAATTTTTTTATTCGATTTTCTAACTCGCTAACTCCGTTATCAGCAATGCATTCCTTGAACCGCCTTAGAATCCTAATATCTTGAGTGACGGTAGATTTTGCCCACCGCTTGATCTTCTCCTCTATGACATTATCGGCAACAAGCTTCCTTTCTTCAGGTATCATCAAGCACCATAACAATTTAACGCTTAGCTCAAAAAGAACCCGCAACAACGCTTTCGCAGGCATCCTGCAACCGACTGCGAGCGACCTTATTATAGCTTCGCAATATTTGCTACTTACTGTTAGCGATGTCACACACAAATGGTCAATTGATTTATTGGTTTTCACTTCGGATTCGAAGAGCGATATAGTGTTATTAATCCACTTCTTTATCAACTCTTCGCGACATCTCAAGGCTTCTTGCCAACTGGATTTGGCCTTTTCTGTGGACAACGAAAATTATCTCCTATCTTTCTCTATATACGCCGCGAAAAACAAACTTTAGATTCCTGCTCCGTCTAAAGCCGGCTCTTCGACTGCGCAGAAATCACAACGCAGAATAGAATTCCGAAAGAAATTTGGGGATAAATATTGGGGCAAATGGAGATTGCCACATTTGTGTAAGCTCCTGTCTAAGCGGGAATTAGGACATTTTTAAGCAGGTCCTATAATAAAATTTTAAAAAATTTCAAAAAAAGTGGTTTTGTGTGTTGACTTGGTGGTAAGAAGTGGTATGATTTCCCATTGTTAATATAATAAGTGGGACAAATACCATGCTTTTATTAACAGGTGAATATCAGCACGTAGTCGATGGGAAAAGCAGAGTTCTCATCTCAAACAAGCTGCGAAGCCAAATCGATGCCGATGAGCACGGCAGCAATTTCTACCTTGTGCTCGGCGCAAACGGCATACTTTGTCTGTATCCTGAAAAATATTTCGAGCAGGTAGTCCTTGCGGTCGCACCCAATGCGACCGCACCAGATGAGGCGGTGGCGTTCGAGCGAATAAGCTTTGCTCTGGCCAGTAAGGTCGAGCTGGACGCCCAGGGGCGATTGCTCTTGAATGAAAGATTGCGAAAAAGAGCGGGATTGAAAGACCGTATTACGTTAGTTGGCGTCAGAGACCATATCGAGTTGTGGAACAACAAGAACTGGGAGCAATATCTCGCGGACCATATGGCCCAATACCAGAAACAGATGTCGCAGGCACGGCTGGTTGTTTTACAAAAGCAGAATGAAGAACTTTAACTTTCGGAGTGCAGGTAAAATGATTGAAGGCGATTCGAACCATTGTCAGATTGTAGAGAAAAGTCTCGTTGGTAAAAGGGCGGTTGACGAACAGACCTTTGCCTCGCTGGCAATTCTTACCGAGCGGCTGGAACGGTTGAAAAATCTCGATAAGATTTTTGGCGACGTTGAATTTTCGTCCGCTGTTAAAAAACTTAAAGGTCAGAAAAACGCAGTAGCCGTAGGATAAAATTAGCGTACGGCAGATAGAAAAAGAAACTAAATGTTATATTGGGTTTGCTGATAAAGGAGTGAATAGTTCGGCCGTAGAACATATTCCGGTTCTTGCAGGGACGTTAGCCGAGCAGATAAGCTTACCGCAGGATGGGGTGATGGTCGATGTGACCATTGGACATGGAGGTCATAGTTTCCTGTTCGGAAGAACCTTGGGCCCTGAGGGAGTTATCGTTGGTCTTGACGTTGATAAAAATGCTATCCGAAGGGCCCATTTTATATTAAAGGACATTGCCTGCAGGGTTATTTTAATTTGTGCTAATTTTTCTCAAATCAGTGAGCTTGTCCGCAAGGAGGGGATAGAAAGGGTTGATTTTATATTGGCGGATTTGGGCGTCTGCTCGGCACACTTGGCGGATGTCAGGATGGGGCTTAGTTTCCAGACGGATATGCCGCTGGATATGAGAATTGACCAAAGATTAAAGACCACCGCTGCCGATATAGTTAATGAAGCGGACGAAAAATCGCTGGCTGATTTGATTTATAAGTTCGGTGAGGACAGAGGCGCCCGGCGGATTGCGCGGTTTATTGTGCGGGAGCGCCGGAGCCGTCCGATAACCACAACCGGGCAACTGGCAGCAATAGTCTGCAAGGCATTAGGACGGCCGGGACGAAAACAAAGGAGCAGAATACACCCGGCAACCAGAACTTTTCAGGCGCTGAGAATCGCAGTCAATAACGAGCTGGAGAATTTGGGGAAGCTGCTTGATTCAGCTCCGGAGCTGCTGAGCAAAAACGGCCGTATAGCCGTCATTAGCTTTCACAGCCTGGAAGATAGATTGGTTAAGAATAATTTTAAGCAAAATGAAAGCGAGAGCATTTACAAGGTTATAACAAAGAAGCCGATTGTGCCGACACGAGAGGAGATTGCCGATAATCGGCGAGTGCGGAGCGCAAAGTTAAGGATTGCAGAAAGACAATAAAGTATAAAGTGAAAATGGAGTTTCGTTATGACTTCCGACGCCAAAATTGGATTGCTGTTAGGTCTGGTCTTTATATTTATAATTGCATTTTTAATCAATGGTCTGCCGAGCTTTCCCAATAGCAGAAACAATAGCGAGCTGACTACCAACAGGGTTGGTTTGCAGAATAATCCGCCGGGTCTTGCAGCCAAAGAGCGTAGAGTCCAGGGAATTTTCAATCATAAAGAGGTGGTTGAAAAATGGCCTCTTGATGAATCTTGGAGCCCCTCGGTATCCAAACAGGATATTCGCTCGACAACCACATTGCCAAAGAACATTTCGATTGTGAAAACTACCGATGAAGTCAAGCCGAGCAAACCAGCTCTGCCGAAATTTTATGTTGTCGTCGAGGGTGATAACCTGGCGGTTATAGCCAAAAAGTTTTATGGTGATGAGAAGGGTAACAAAACGATAAACGTTACGAGGATATTTCAGGCCAATCGCAAGCTGCTGGAATCGCCTGATGAAATTTGTGTCGGGCAGAAACTTATCATACCGTCGCTGCCGGCTTCGGCGCCGGATAAAAGTAAAGCTGACGGCCGCAAAGGCAAGCGGCACATTGTGCGGGAAAGTGATAGTTTATGGAAGATCGCTGCCGAGCAGCTTGGAGACGGCAGCCGGTACACCGAAATAGCCAAACTAAATGCTGATATTTTAGACGATGAGGACACTCTCTCCATTGGGATGCGTTTGAAGATGCCGGCCCGATAAA
>DAOVNI010000166.1 GCA_030630315.1 Phycisphaerae bacterium
AAAAGGAAAAATAATCGCTTCATAATTACCATACGCTTTCTTTTAGTCAAGGATAGTAAAGCGAAACTGACATTTCCTTACGAGTTAGACATTCGTTTACATTGGTATAATTCTGTTTTATGAGAGTAACTGCCTTGTAGCCGCTGCGCAGCGGCTGCAGAGCGCACGGGCCAAGATGCAGTAGAGCCTGAGATTTCCTGCCCATTTTACTTTCGCCAGGCTACGTCGCCGGGCTTTCTGATGGTCATAATACCCGAAAAACGAGAATCGGGATATCAGGGAATCAGCGTTGGTATATCGATAATCTGGTGGTCTGACGGTTTTAGCCCTTTTTTGTGCCTGCCCATACCAATCCGATTGGGCTTGTACTCGCCAACTAAATCGACCTTGCTCCTGGCCGGTATCTTATCCTCCATACCCATCGCCCAATAGCAGGCGTTCACGAGAAGACGGCGGAATCCTTCGCTCTTGAGGTCGTCGCCGTGTCCCATCGTCGTTGTGAAAATGCGAGCAGCTTTTCCTTTTGTACCTGTATAGGTCTTGAGCCAGGCCACGGGCACCGGTTTTTTCTTCAGGTTAGGTTTATCTTCAGGGTTCATACCCACGAGCACCTGCCCCATAATCAACGGCTTGCTGTCACCGGTCAGCGTCGTGATGGTGTAAACATCGGACGGGCCCCAGATATCTTCACAGCCTTTCACAATGGGATGGTTCTCCATACCCTTTGCCACCACTCCGCGAGTGCTTTCTCTTCCGTGGCCTCCATAATGGCCGGCCCAAGTCTCTCCTAAAACCTGACGTCCGTACCCGCCTTTGAATTTGTTGTCTCGAAAACTGTACTTGGCGTATGGACTATTCTTGTTCTTTCTGTAATAGAACGCATGCGTCGCCGTCCTTAAGCCCACGATCGGCTTGCCCGAATTCGTGTAATCAATAATGTATTTCATCTGCTCGTCGGGCAGCTCACGAAAACGCGTGAATATTACCATCAGGTCCGCCGTCTTGAGCGTCTCAAGGCCGGGGATATTTTCCTGCGCCCCCGGGTCTATCTCGCCGGTCTCCTTATCTAAGGAAAACAGCGCAGTACACTTGAAGCCGTGATGCACAGCCATTATCTTCGCAAGCATCGGCATCGAGTCCTCCGACCGGTATTCATCGTCGCCGATGACAAAAACGATGTGCTTGCCCTTGCCCGGCCCCCTTTTGCCCTTAAACACAACCCAGGGCTCATCGGCGTTCACCTGACAGCCTAACAACCAGCTCAGCCCCACAAACACCAACGTCCAAAGCTTAACTGTACGTTTCATCTTGTTCATCTTCACACCCTTTCATTTTTAATCATTATTACATTCGATGGACAACCAAGTACGTTAGTATATCAAGCCCTGCTTCATTTTTCAACCCTGTTAATCTCAAACTTCGGGGTTTTTCCGAGCTACCAGAAATTCACAATTGATATTAGTCGTAACACCCTGTATTTTAAATACTTACAAGATTTCAATGTCTTGATTTTGCCATTCCATGTTGGCGCAAATGAAAAATTTCCCGTGCATTCCAAAAGTTTTGTTGCTAAAGCTAAACTGAGTAATCGCCCAAAAACCGACTATTCTCCGGAATTTCAAATACGCCCCAAACCCCGTGGTTTCAAAAGAACGTACACTTGCCCGGCATTTTGGGTAGTCCGCAGTAGGAACCCGGCCTATCAAGCAAACGTAACTGTCCTGAAACACAATAGTTACAACAACAACCGTTTTTGCTCCGGAGGCAGTCCAAAAAACCCGAAGTTTGAGTGTTAATAGGCAAAGTTCAAGTTTTTTAGCTGTCCCGGGCTGAAATCCCCAAAAGGAAGCAAAAATATAGTTGCAATTTCGAGGCACATCCGGTATATTAGCGAAATAAAGTTTCAGTGGTATACCTAAGCAGGTTTAATGGGAAATATAAGTTTAGGAGAGGTATCATGTGTAGGAAACTGAATTTTCGAGTTTTTTTTATTGTGGCATCGGTGATATGGCTGGCGTGGAGTAGTGTTGGCCGGCCTGCCCCCGCGTCTCCCGACGCGAGTCGGGGCGGCGGGGTGGAGGTTCCAAAACCGATAACGCTTGACACGGATCCGAATCTTGCCGGCTGGTGGAAGTTTGACGACACTTCCGGAAAAACTGCTGCAGATTCTTCCAGGCACGGCCGTAAGGGCACACTCAAGGGCGACCTGTCGTTCGACAAAAATTCGGTTGCGGGCAAGACAGGCAAAGCACTGAAGCTGGACGGTAAGGACAATATCATAGAAATAACCGGATATAAAGGCATCGCCGGTACTCGACCTCGAACGGTTACGCTCTGGATTAAGACAACCTCATCCAGAGGGGACATCATATCCTGGGGTTCAGAAGATTTCGGTAAAATGTGGATTTACCGCTTTATAAGAGGGCGTGTGGGCGTAACACTCCATGGCGGATACTACTACATTAACGACGCGATCCACGACGATAAGTGGCATCATGTGGCGGTGGTAGTAGTAGAGGCTGAGCTGCCGAATCTGCACGATGATGTCAGGCTTTATAAGGACGGCACACTGGCGGAAATCCATGACATTGGCCTTCTGGACCTCTGGCCGATTGAGACCGGCAACAAGCTGGATGTCCGAATAGGCAGACGATTCAGAGGTCTGCTCGATGACGTTCGTATCTACGACCGTGCTCTGTCGGAGGACGAGATAAAGGCCCTGTTTATGTTGAAGAGTAGTCAGCCATTACCGAAACCCCAACGATAATGCCGAAGTTTGAAAAAACTGGAATTGAGATTTGACGTGCAGCAATGAGGAATGTTATTGCAAAGAACGTACAAACATTTGTTTTGCTGCTGGGTATGCAGCCCAGTTCAAGTAAAATACTCAGGCCGGTCAAGGCCTGAACGATTACGAAAGGAGATGAACGATGGACAATAAACGAGTAACCCGGCGCCAGTTTATGCGGGATAGCGCGATGGCTGCAGCGAGTGTGGCTGTGGGGCTCGGTGCAGTGGCCGGGCAAAGCACCAAGGCTGCCGCTCGCCCGGCGGTCGATACATCCAGGATTCTCAATTACAACGAGAATATGCTGTACCGCCGGCAGGGCAAGACCAATCTGATGGTCTCGGCTGTCTGCCTGGGCGGGCACTCGCGGAGCAACGTGGAACAGCGGACCGAAATAGTCAGCCGGTGCATCGACGCAGGCATCAACTACATCGATGCGTGCACCAGGGGTGAGGTAATCAGAGATGCCAAGGCCCTGAAGGGTCGCCGCGACAAGATGTACCTATCCCTGTCCTACTGCGGCCGAGAGACGCGCAATCCGAATTACCGGACGGCCAAAAAGCTGCTGGAAAGTCTGGACGTAGTGCTGAGGGATTCGAAAGAGGAGTACACCGATTTGTGGCGCATCACCTGTTATGAGCCCGGCGGCAGACATACGTTCAACACATCCTGCGAGATGGTTGAGGCGCTTGAGACAGCGAAGAAGCAGGGCAAGGCCCGTTTCATCGGGTTCTCAACGCACCACCGGCCGTGGATAAAGTTTATGATTGAATACTTTCCGCAAATTGAGGTTGTTTGCTTTCCCTTCACCACTATGAGTAAGAGGGCTCAGAAGGACAGTGTGTTCCCGGCTCTGAAGAAGTGTGACGTGGGGGCTTTCGGGATTAAGCCATTTGGGGCCGCATCGCTGTTCACGGGCAACCGAGAAGAAAATGACCGTAATGCGCGTCTGGCCATCCGGTACATCCTGCTCAGCAACACCGTGATACCTATCCCCGGTATGAACAGGGTGAGTGAGGTCGATAACGCAGTCAAGGCGGTAAAGGAGCGTCGCGAACTGGACCTGAAAGAAAAGGCGGAGCTGGAAAACGCCGGCAAACAGATGTGGGCTAAATTACCACGCCACTATCAATGGCTCAAGGACTGGGAATACGTCTAATCGGTAACGTCCGGCCAATTAAGTATTCGCAATGAGAGTGAGCAGCAGTGTCTGCCTCGCCGCTTAAATTGATACCAGGACAGAAAATATGAAATACTGTTTCTTGATGCTTGTTCTGGCGGCAGTGGCCGTTGCCGGAACGGGCTGTGAGCGAATAAAGACAAAACAGAAACTACAGACAAATACGAAATCCAAGACCAGCCAGGAACCCATAACGGATGATGAGCCGCTGCTGCTGCTTGGTAATGAATCTCCGTTACTGCTTGAGGATGACCCAGACGTCGGCCCGCCGGGTGGGACTGTAGCTGATAACAGTCGCTGCCACGTTTGCCATATGAACTATATTCAAGAGGATATTGCCGTTATCCATGCACGGGTGAATATTGGCTGCGCGGATTGTCACGGCGACTGTGATGCCCACATTGCCGACGAATCCTGGGCTTGGGGTGAAAATGGCACACCGCCGGGTATTATGTATCCGCTGGCGAAGATTAATTCGTTCTGTATGGGCTGTCACCCCAGGGACAATATCGACACCGAGCAGCACAAACCTCTCTTCGCCGGCACCGCTGAGAAAAAATATTGTACCGACTGCCACGGTAACCACCGCCTGGCCCATCGTAAATGCAAATGGAAGTAGCTCGTCTGT
>DAOVNI010000254.1 GCA_030630315.1 Phycisphaerae bacterium
TTTCGATTTTATGGTCCCGTCGATAGCTTTACAAGTTATTGCATGATAGCCTCTTCTATGCACGAAATTAAAGAGAAATGGCAAATTGCCTCAAGCGGTGTATGGTTAGGAGTGCTGGGCTACCCGGAAGAACGTAATTTTGGCAAACTCTACTTTCGCACAAAAGGCAAGCCGGGCCAGACAATTTATACCATTCCTATCAAACCAAACGACATCGGTAAAAGACGTGCCATCAATCAATACGGTGTGAATAATATCCAAAGCTTTGAGCGAACGGCCTTCGGTGGATTCACAATCGAATTACTCCACGACGATAAGCTGGCGGGCGATGAATTCGCTGCGGTGGATAGAGCCGGAAAAATGCATGAATACACCGAGGGCTACTCTACCAGGAACCGCTCGTATATGAAATACGAGCTTCCCGCCGAAGAGCTTGCAGCTATCGTAAGGCAGGAATTTTCATATTCGACAGTCCAGTTTGTGAATGTATCACTACAAGGCAAAAAGACAAAAGTGGCAATTGAACACATACAGAAAGGTGAACCTGAGCAACCAAAGGTAAATGTTGACGTCGACCCCAGGTTTATAGCAACAATGCCCAACGCCGTTAAAGTAAGCTTGGTAGCGCTGGGCCGACTTGTCGATGGTTCTTTACAATGGTGGACACCCGAAGCAGAGCACACAAGCATTCCAGATATTCTTGAATGTGACGTCGAGGGTTATGATGTCGTACTTGCATATAAGGTACAAGGTAGTAATGGTTTTACCTCATATTCCGTACAAGACGACCAACTGCACAGAAACAAAGATGATTGGTTGGTTCGGTCTCATCAGCTTTGGATGGTGCCTTTAGATGAAGCAACTCACGTGGGAACTGCTGACTTTGCCGTAAGGGCTTATGGCGGTCCATTGGAAACGAGACTTGAAATTCCGTTGAGCGAAAAAGAAATCGGCCAAGAGATAGAAGTCAACAAGTTGGGTTATAAAAAGGTAGCTGAATTTACCGAGGTTACGCCTGACTCGTTCAGGGTCAAAGTTACTTATAATAGTAAAAAACGTGCCCTCGGCGAGTTTGCCGTGGTAGATAAGGCGGGTAAAACTCACAAGAGAGCTTCAGGAGCCTTTTGGCCGGGCCAATGTGAAGTCACCTTCCCGATCTCGGCCAAATCACTGTCACATCTCGTGCTCCAACGACAGCAAATTGGCCAGGCCACTTTCAGAAATATATCCTTGCAGCCCGGACAAAGGACCAAGGTTCGGATAGAGTCCCGGCAAGTTGATTATCTCATTCCACCTTCACAAGCTAAGTGGTTGGTTCAAGACATAACAACCGATGTGCAGGTTGGGATTGAGCCTGAAAAACCCGCTGGGCAGGTTCAGGGTGAAGGCGGCGCTCCGAAACAGTTGAGCATTGGAGGAGGATATCAAAATCTGAGCAGAGAGCAGCGAGAGCGCCTTGAAAGACTTCGAGCTAATCGACAAAGCCTGTCTTATAAGAACATGCAAAAATTAGGTTTAGCTGTTGCTGTCTTTGCGAATGATCATAAGGGCAGGTGCCCGTCGAATTTGTCAGACTTGCGGAAATATATAGCAGACGAGAAGATTTTTGATTGGATTAACCGGAATGTTGTCTATCTGGGCAAGAATCAGCAATACGGGGATCCGCCAGATGCTATCTTAGCCTACGATGAATCGATGTTGAAAAAACCTCGTCAAGAAACAAATGTGCTCTACAATGATGCCCATGTCAGCTTTGAGAAATCCGAATGGCTCGGACTCAAAGCAACTTCGCATCAACCCGGCCAGAAACCCGATGTGCAAGTCGGAGTTCCTGAAGTTCCCGGGGACCACAGCGGTGAGCAGCTGGATTCGGACGAACTCTCCGGCCGAGTTGTGGATGAAAAGGGTAAGCCAATAGCCGGCGCTCAAGTGGCACTCAGCACGCAAAAGATAGGGATAAGGATATCACACGGCAAGTTGCTTCGGCCAGGAAGGAGCGATATTGATAGTAAGATTGTTCAAACAGATTCGCAGGGCAGGTTCAATTTCGGACAAAAGCTGTCTGAGGGCTTCGATTTGATTATTGCTCACGCCAAGGGTTTTGCACAGGTTAGCTCTGAAGATTTTGCTGTTCCGCATGAAATTCAGCTACAGCTCTGGGGACGGATTGAAGGACAATTAGCAAGGGATCGAAAGGCGACGGATGATAAAATCACCCTTTGGGAGCTTCCAATTGTACAGAGGCGAGACTACCGTTATGAAACAATGTGCGATGAAAGTGGGCGTTTTGTTTTCGACAAAGTGCCACCGGTCTGGGTTGAAGTTGGCTATCTTGTGCAGGTAGGAGATGCCCGCTACACCTATACCTGCAGGACACCGGTTGATGTAAAAGCAGGTCAGACAGTCAAACTAATGCTCGGCGGGACAGGTCAGCCGGTGATTGGCAAGTTCGTACCGCCTCAGGGCTATGACATGCCCATATATTTCGGCAACGGATTGCGATCTTTGGCCACACAACGTCCTGAGAGACCACGCCCTGATAACTACGACCGGATGACAAAACGCCAGCAGCAACAGTGGTACAAAGAATGGTATAAAACAGATGAATATAGAAAGTTCCGGGACGCTTCCTGGCATAACAAGAACTGGCGACAGTATGCCTTTAACATAAACAAGGATGGCTCTTTCCGAATCGAAGACGTAATTGCCGGCAAATATCAATTGACGGTCTGGATAGAAGAGCGCCTCACAGGGCAGGGACGACCGGTAGAAATCGCCGGCTATTATGGAACCATTGAGGTGCCGGAAATACCTGGCGGCCGAAGCGATGAGCCGCTTGAGTTGGGCGAGCTTGAACTGACGATGCATAATCCGCTGCGCGTCGGTGACATTGCGCCTTTGTTCGAGTCAAAAACCCTGGACGGCAAAGATTTGAGACTTATTGACTATCATGGCAAATTTGTTTTGCTCAGTTTCTGGAAGCCTGTTTTTCATCCTGAGAAACAACAACTTCAGGAGCTTTATGATACTTACGGCGGTAACAGGCAGCTTGAGATAATAGGATTGGGCGGAAACGATACGCTCGAAGAGGTAAAA
>DAOVNI010000048.1 GCA_030630315.1 Phycisphaerae bacterium
TATTGAAGCTAAAAAAAGCAATCAAAAACCAAAATAAAAAAGAAATCGAAAAACTGCTGGAGGCGGCAAGAGACAAACGCGCTGCAATGATAAAGTACAAAATAAAAAAGAAGGAAATTATATCGTGAGACTAAAAGTTGATAAAGAAAATGACACCCTTTATCTGCGTTTGGATGAAAGCAAAGTGGTTGATTCAGAAGAAGTGCGTCCCGGTGTAATCCTTGATTTCGATAGCGAAGGCCGTGTTATCGGAGTTGAGTTTCTTGGAATTAGCTCACGTGCCACCTGGGAAGAGCTCTCATCACTACAATTTCAAACAGTGTAAAATCTCCTGTGTAGTAATGCGGTGCAACTTACCGGATAAAGGTAGGAAGGGAGTATTATCGTGAGGCAATGGCGTTTCGAGGTTTTTAATCGTCCCGGCTTTACCGACGTGCACGGTAACAGCGTATTGGAGGACATCAAGGAGCTGGGCATCAGTTCGGTCGAAGCGGTCCAGTCAGCTAAAGTCTTTCTAATTGAGGCCGACTTCGATGACGCTTTTGCGCAGCGTGTGGGCAAAGAGCTTCTGACCGACCCGGTCTGCGAAGAGTATTATATAGGTAGAAGCGGCGCCCCAGCCGGGCTGGCAAAGGCAACACTAATCGAGGTGCATTTGAAAAGCGGGGTGACCGACCCCGTAGCAGAATCGGTAATGACCGCAATTGCTGATATGGGCGTTACCGCTGACAATGTCCGGACCGCACGAAAGTATGTCCTGCTGGGCGATATCACCCAGAGCCAGACCGATACAATCGCAAAGAAAATCCTGGCGAACGACTGCATCGAAGATGTAATAATCGGCAACGAAGCCGAGCCGCCAAGCCCGCATCTAAAACCATACGAATTGCAGATAGTACACTGGCCCATACGCGAGCTTGACGATGATGGATTAGTCGCGCTGAGCAAAAAAAAGGACCTGTTTTTGAATCTGGTTGAGATGCAGACGATTCAAAAATACTATAAGGAACTGGCTAAAGAGCCTACCGACGTTGAGCTCGAAGCAATCGCCCAGACCTGGAGCGAGCACTGCGTTCACAAAACGCTCAAAAGCTCTGTGGATATGTCAATCGACGGGCATACGGTGCATTTTGAAAATCTGCTAAAAGACACTGTTTTCAAAGCCACCAAACAGCTCAATAAGGACTGGTGCATATCCGTCTTTGTCGATAATGCCGGCGTGGTGGAATTTGACGAGGATTCGGCGGTTTGTTTCAAGGTCGAAACTCATAATCGTCCCTCGGCCCTTGACCCTTACGGCGGCTCAGCCACGGGCATTGGCGGTGTAATCCGTGACCCGATGGGGACAGGACTGGGTGCAAGGCCCATCGCTAACACAGATATATTTTGCTTCGGCCCGCCGGACAAAAAACTCGAAGATATCCCCAAAGGAGTCCTGCATCCGAGAAGGATTATGAAAGGCGTGGTGGCCGGCGTTCGCGACTACGGCAACAGGATGGGAATACCAACGGTCAACGGCGCAATTTATTTCGACGAAAGATACCTGGCTAATCCGTTAGTCTATTGCGGCAACATCGGCCTGATGGACAAAGATAAATGCTTCGAGAATCCACAAAGCGGGAACCTGGTTATGGTAGTCGGCGGCCGAACAGGGCGGGACGGGATACACGGAGCAACTTTTTCAAGCGGCGAAATAACGCACGAGTATGAAGCAATCTTTTCCCACGCTGTCCAAATCGGCAATCCGATAATAGAAAAGAAAATGTTAGACGTGCTTCTTCAGGCGAATGACGCCGGTTTGTACGAGGCAATCGCCGACTGCGGAGCCGGCGGATTAAGCGGTGCGGTGGGTGAAATGGGGGAAAACCTCGGAGTAGAAGTCGATCTGGAGAAAGTGCCGTTAAAGTATGCCGGCCTTAACTATAAAGAAATCTGGATTAGTGAAGCCCAGGAAAGAATGGTCATAGCCGTCAAGCCGGAAAATTTAAAAGCAATAAAGAAGATTTTCGACGGTGAAAACGTCGAGTCAACGGTAATAGGCAAATTCACCAGCGATAAAAAGTTGATATTGCGATACAACGGCCGGCAGGTAGCCGAGCTCGATATGGAGTTTTTGCACAACGGCGTACCTAAATACTCCCGCAAGGCGGTCTGGAAAAGTCCGCAGCTCAGCGAGCCGAGCATAGCTGAAAAAGATAATTATAATGACGAGCTTTTGCAAATCCTCTCCTGTTACAACGTCGCCAGCAAGGAATGGGTAATCCGTCAATACGACCACGAGGTACAGGGCAGCTCTGTTGTCAAGCCGTTAACAGGTATAAACAACGACGGCCCCGGTGACGCAGCGGTGATAAGGCCCAAGTTCAACTCGGACAAAGGTATTGCCATTAGTTGTGGAATGAATCCACTCTACGGTGACATCGACCCCTATTGGATGGCTCTGGCCGGCATCGATGAGGCAATCCGCAATTCGATATGTGTGGGCGGTCGAGCCGACAGGATTGCCCTGCTGGACAACTTCTGCTGGGGCAACTGCACAAAGCCCGAAACGTTCGGCGCATTAGTGCGAGCGGCCCAGGCCTGCTATGACGGCGCAATCGGCTTCGAAGCACCGTTTATCTCCGGCAAGGATTCGCTGAATAATGAATTTTCCTGCGAAGATGGGACGCAAATCTCCATCCCATCGACACTTTTAATAAGTGCAATGTCAATAGTTGATGACGTCAATAAGTGTGTAACAATGGACGCAAAGAGAGCATCTAATCTGCTTTTTATAGTGGGCGAAACGAAAAATGAATTAGGCGGCTCACATTATTACAAAATTAAAGGCCAACTCGGAGCCAATGTCCCGAAGGTGGACCTCGAAACAGCCCCCAGAATTGCCGAGAAGATTTCCAGCGCAATAGCCGGGGACCTTATAGTCAGTTGTCACGACTGCTCGGAGGGCGGCCTGGCCGTCGCACTTGCAGAGATGGCCTTTGCCGGCGGACTCGGTATAGAAGCAGACCTGCGGGGCCTGCCGAAGAGTGATGATTGTTCGCGAACAGATACACAGCTTTTCAGCGAATCAAACTCCCGTTACGTCGTAGAAGTTGAGCCGGAAAATTACGATGCCTTTGCAAAGCTGATGCTCAATTTGCCCTTTGGACAAATCGGGAAGGTGATAGAGGAAAGAATACTTATCATAAAAGCCCAGGACGGCAAAACCGTTATCGAAGCGGATTTGGACTCGCTAAAACAGGCCTGGCAGAGGCCGCTTGATTGGTAACAAAAAGATTAGCCACAGAGGACACAGAGAAGAAATTTAGAAGGTAAGAAATGGCAGAGGTTAAAGCGATAGTTTTGCGGGCGGCGGGGATAAATTGCGACCTGGAAACCGAGCACGCACTCGAACTGGCAGGCGCAGAAGCTCGGCGTGTGCATATAAACAGAATAATCAAGGACAAAAAGGCGCTGGACCAATTCCAGATAATTGTCTTTCCCGGCGGCTTTAGCTACGGTGATGACGTGGCCGCGGGTAAAATCTTAGCAAATCAAATCGTACATCACCTTTACGAGCCGATACAAAAATTTATTGATGACGGCAAATTGGTGCTTGGAATCTGCAATGGCTTCCAGGTGCTGGTCAAGGCGGGAATCCTGCCGGGTGACAGCTCAAACAAACAACAAGGGGATGTTACCATAACTTATAATGACAGCGGTAAATTCGAGGACAGATGGGTATATCTCGCTCCCCAAACCGAAAAGTGCATCTTCATCGAGCCGGGCAGGCAAATCTATCTGCCGATAGCACACGGCGAGGGCAAAGTCGTTACCAGAGACACAGACACTCTTGAGAAACTAAAGGCCGATGGGCACGTTGCGTTCAAATACGTGGATAAAAACGGTAAAGAAGGTGACTACCCCATCAACCCAAACGGCTCGGTGGGTTCAATAGCCGGCCTGGCGGACACTACCGGCAGGGTCCTGGGGCTTATGCCCCATCCGGAAAGGCACGTTCGGCCAACTCAACACCCACACTGGTCCCGTCTGAAAAACAAACAAGACGGCGACGGAATGACAATCTTCAACAACGCCGTCAAGTACATACAAGCAAACTTTTGACTATCAGGTGGCTATTTTTTGTTTCCGTAAGCATCGGAAAAATACAAAAATGGCATCGATTTATAAGATATCTGGAGTAAAATGGCTGCTTACGCCGGCCAAGCCAAGCATACTTGGAATAATAATATGGTGGGAGATTCGAAGAATCCTTTACAACATCTTGATGCTGATTATCGGCATTGTAGGTCTCGTCCTTGTAATGCTCATGATGGAACTCAGCACGTCCGAGTTCCCACCGTCACCAGAAGATGATTTTGTTCCTTTGATAGCAGTAATGGGTGCAGCCACTATTGCGAATATCTGCTATACGGGTGGGTGGATTGTGGAGATTTTCACGCGCCTGCGGTGGAAAGAAAAGGCCTCAAACTTCGGTCCTATCATGTGGAGCGTCGGAATGGTCTTTTCGACCGTAGTATGTTTCCTCCCAGGGCTTCTTCATCTCCTCTTGTGGCTCGCTTGTCTTATGATGAAATGAAATACAAATGAAAAGTAGGGGACAGTCATTTATTTTACAACATTGCCAGCTTTAGGCACTGCGAATAGTCAACACAGATATTATCAAAAGACCTCATCAAGTTCGAATCCTTTTAAATCTACCGGCCAGAGCAGTTCTACTTCTCTTAAGTGGATACCAGGTTTTCCAGTTTAATCATTGGATGTTCCGGGCTTAGTTCCAGGTGTTTAGACGCATCCAGAACTTCTATACCAACGATGTCCTCGCCGGGCCCAAAATCAACGGAGACGTCTTCAGTAATTCGCATCGTGGTTACTTCAACAGGCCCCTCCTTAAAAGAGATATATGCCGCATCAACCTTAGGGTCATATTTAATCTTCATGAGTCTAACTCCCAAAATAAAATACATACACTGTGATTACGACTCTTTCTTCAGCCTCTTCTACTATAATAGGCATTACCTGCTTTACTTCGTAATGTTTACCTTTCCATTGGGAACCAAAAGGGAAATTTTTTCGGAATGCCTTGCGTCCTTTTTTAGCGGGGATCTCCTCTCCCTCTTGTATCGCTTGTTTTACCTCTTCTTCTAAGGTGCCTCGGTCACCAAGCTGATCTAACGCATGCTGCGAAAAGACGATTGACTTCATCCTATTTGTTCTCTTTCATCCTTACTATATTCGACGAATAACGCTATTCGGGACAGTTAGCTATTTTCTGACATTGCCAACTTCGGACACTGTAAACACACGATAGACTACCAAAAAAGCCCGTCAAGTTCAAATCTTTTTTTAGTCTACATTACCTTTTCTCGAATGTGAATCTGTAGGCATTGGCGTGGAACACGTTGAATTTTCTTGCAATACTTGCCGCTGGAATGTAAAGTAAGTGTGGAATCAGGGCCCGTAGCTCAGCGGTTAGAGCAGTGGACTCATAATCCATTGGTCGTAGGTTCGAATCCTACCGGGCCCACTCATTTAACTTCTTGTGAGGAGACAAAGGATTGGGCTTCGTCGTCAGTCTGGCTTGACCTTTCTACTACGCGAGACTCGACGAACTTTCTGCGTGTATGGCTGTTATCACCTTGCTTTATCGTACGTGCCGTCCTGTTCCTTCTGCCGAGCTGATGCAAAGAGCGAAAAATCAGCCAGAAGACAAAGATACCGGTCAGGATTTTGATTAGCTTGACGAAGAACACTCTTATCGACCTCCTCATCCTTCGTAGTAGGCTACTACGGAGAACGGATGGAAAATACTTCAGGGTTCTTATGTGGTCCCGGCGTTAGCACGACTGTCGGCGGCGACATAGCAAATCCGGAGGGGAAAATTCTCACTGTTCTACAGTTCCGTCTTTAGTTTTAAGTATTTCACCCTTGATTATTTCAAGGAGAGGATTGTCTGTCCCGAGGATTAGTCTGGTTTTTTCTCCGCCTAAATGCTGCTCGTAAAGTTCGAGGGTCTTCCAAAATCTGTAGAAGTCGGGGTCTACCCCAAAACCTTCTGCATAAATCTGCGTTGCATTGGCATCGGCAGCTCCTTCGATCTCTTTTACGGTTTTGTACGCCTCAGACAAAATCGTTTTCACTTCCCTCTCCTTGTCTCCCATAATCTTCAGGTATTCTCCTTCCCCCTCCGAAGTATGTTTCTTAGCAATCTTCATTCTCTCCTCGATCATTCTGTCTTCCACTTTTATTTTAACGTCCTGTATGTAGGTAAGCCCCTTGATTAGAACACCGGAGCTGTGTATTCCTATGCCGTACACTTCGCAGGCTTTTCTGGAAGTTTCTGTTATCTCAGCCACAATCTTCGGCCGTCCCTCCGTCACCCGGGCCACTTTAGTCGTTTCGCGGAGCTCCTCTTCGGCCACCCTCATCTCACGGTTATCTGTCCTGACTATCTCGATAAGGTCTCTTTTCGTGATAGAGTTTCTTGTGCTTGAGTTAATGATATCGTCGAGCCGTGCATGGGCCTGTTCTTCTGTGCCGACCACCTCGAGGAATTGCAGTGGGTCTTCGATGTACCACCTTGCGGTAGTATCGACCCAGATATATTTCTTGTCTTTTGTCGGGATTTGTTCAGGGTCGCCATTCCACCTTAACAGTCTTCTCTCAAATTTTCGTACGCTCTGTATGAAAGGTACTTTGAGTCTCAGTCCCGCGCCTTCGGCAACGGCGATTCCCTCTTCAGTGTATTTGTCTTTCAGTCTTGTCAGGGTCTCCTGCGTTCTTCGGCCTTCTATCGGGTTAATGATTACTCTTACAGGCTTTCCGAATTGAGTTACGACCGCTTGCTGGGTCTCATCTACTGTGTACATCGATGAAGACAACAGGATGGCAAGGACTACAAGAAGCACTATTGTGATGATGCGAGCCATTTTTTTTTCCTCTCTTTCAGTTTGTCTTGTTTTTTTTGAAATCGTTCATTGGGTTTTTCATTTCCGACTTTCAAGGTCGAGCTTCATCAAGATTCCGCCTTCAGCCCCACCTTGTTCAATAATCCATTTTTCGGGTATCTGAGGCAGCAGTTTCGACATTGTCTCCAGATACATTCTCTGCTTTGTTATGTCCGGCGCTTTTTTATATTCCTCGTATATTTTCTTAAATTTGGCAATATCGCCTTCTGCCCTGTTGACTCTCTCGGCGGCATAACCTTTGGAAGACTCGATCAGCCTTTTCGCCTGGCCTTCGGTTTTCGGAATTGCCTCGTTGTACTCCTTCATTGCTTCGTTGATTCTCTGCTCTTTCTGTTGCAGGGCCTTGTTTACTTCGTTAAAGGCAGGCCTTACTCTCTGAGGAGGGTTGGACGATTGCAGTTTCACCGTAACGATATGAATTCCGGTCTCATACTCATCGAGCAGCTCCTGCAACAATTTCTTGGCGTCAGTTTCATATTCTATTCTTCCGATGGTTATGGCCTCGTCCACACTGCCGTTCCCTATAAGCCGCCTCATCATTGCCTGGCTTGCGTCCCTTATTGCCTGTTTGGGACTTCTCACATTGAACAAATAGTTCCTGGCGTCCTTTATTTTGTACTGAACGATCCATTCGACGTCGGTTATATTCAGGTCTCCGGTCAGCATTACGTATTCGCCTCTTAGTATCTCTTTGGCCATTTCCACCAACTGGCGAACTCCGCTTCTTGAGACCCTTTCGCCACTTTCTACTATCAATCTGATTAAATCTTCAGTGCGCGTTCTCCCGGCGTCTATTTCCTCGATACCGAGATATCGCGAATCCACGCCCGCTTTGAGTGTTCTAAAGCCGAATTCCTCCTTTTGTACCCTTTTGACCGGAACGTCGGCAGCCGTTTCGATCCAAAAAGGCAGCATCAGGTGTATGCCCGGCTCGGTTGTTCGGCTGTATTTTCCGAATCTTTTTACCACGCCGGCAGAATCAGTGGGTACGGTGTAAATCGCTGTGCTAAGTCCGATGACCGCCACCACAACTAAAACCGCTGCCGTAATCCATCTCGATGTTCTTGGTGTGTAACTTATCTTTAGTTTGCGCGTTTGATGTCCCATTACAGCTTCTATGAAATCCCTGATTTCCATATTTTAGCCCTGCCACAAAAAAGGGTTATTAAATACTCTGCAAGGTGGATATTTCTCCCAAACATTTACAGACCATAATATCCAACTCTTGGATTATTACAATACCGAATAGTTTCTGACTGTCAAGCACAATTTTCGTTGCCGGATATCCGAAAGTTAGCGGTAACGAGCCACGATTATTCTTTCTATATTCGGCTTTGTTACAACTCAAAGCATGTATAGCAGAATAAGTAGCTGTATAATCGGAATTTAGGAATGATTCTGCTTATTAAGTTTCGCACTTTTTATTAGGAGAAATCCTTACAAAATAAGGAGTTACGCATAATTTGGGATTTTATGCATGTTCGATAAATGGCTCGAACATTACAAAAATAATCATATTGCCAA
>DAOVNI010000270.1 GCA_030630315.1 Phycisphaerae bacterium
AGAGGACGGACAGCGTCGCCGTGGCGACGGCCAAGCGGGAAAAATATTTACTTGTCGAACAGGAAATAAGGTATAATGTTTAGTTGTTAGTTCATAGTTCGTAGTTGGTAGTTCGTAGTATTTGTTGGGAGCAGGTATGTCAGGTCATTCACACTGGGCGGGCATAAGGTATAAAAAGGCGGTCATTGACGCTAAGCGCGGCAGGATGTGGAGCAAATTGACTCGAATGATAATAGTTGCCGCCAAGGCCGGCGGTGGCGACCCGGCTGCGAATCTGTCTTTGCGATATGCAATCGACAAGGCCAAGTCGGCTAATATGCCGAAAGATACGATTGAAAAGGCAATCAAAAAAGGGACCGGCGAGGTCGAGGGAGTTAGTTTTGAAGAGGTGCTCTACGAGGGCTATGGGCCGGGCGGAGTGGCTATAATGGTCGAGGCGCTGACGGACAACCGTAATCGAACCACGCCGGAAATCAAGAGACTGTTCGAAAAGCACGGCGGCTCGTTGGGGGCAAGCGGGTGCGTTAACTGGATGTTCAGCAAGAAGGGATTTATCACAGTCAATACCGCTGAGACGGGCGAAGAGCAGCTTCTGGAAATCGCTCTTAACGCGGGCGCAGATGATATGCAAAATACGGGGGAGGTTTTTGAGATAACGTGTGACCCCGCTGCTTACGAGAAGCTAAAAGAGCGACTGCAAGAAAAAGAGATACCCACTGAAGTGGCTGAAATTTCGATGGTGCCGCAGAATACCGTGCCGGTGAACGATGACAAAACTGCTAAAAAGATAATTTCTTTGATGGAAGACTTCGAAGACCACGACGATGTTCAGAATACATACGCAAATTTTGACATACCTGATGAAATCGTGTCTCGTATCTCGTAGGTCGTATTTTGTACAAATCCGAATATGGATACATACGCTTCTAACAGGCGTATCGAAATTCGAAATCCGAAACAAATTCGAAATTCAAAACGAGATTCTTCGCCCCCGTGCTTTCTTGCGAAAGCAAGAATGGGGCTCAGAATGACAAACAGAGGAGCGTGTTGGTAAAATAGAGCTATGGGGCTGGTTGTTCGGAAAGATATTTTATTCGCTGTTTTGCGTTCTTGTATTTTTCTTCGCTGAGCCGGCTGAATATTTCACGTCCTGGGTACATCTCCTGGAACTGGCAGCGATATTTATCTTCGATATCGATTGCTTCGTTATACTGGTTGATGGCAATATCGGTTTTGCCTAATTGTTCGGCGATTTTGGCCAGCTCGATTCGCAATCGGCCGGAGCCGGGATAACGCTTGATTGCCTCTTTTGCACTGTTATAGGCCTTTTCGAGCCAATCGTCTTTTTTGTGCAGTGTTAATTTCGCGAAATTGTCGTAAACGACGGTTAGTTTCTCAAAGTTTTTGAAATCGGCGCTGTTTCGGCTTATTGCTTCAAGCAAACCGTCTTCGGCGCCGGCAAGCAAATCCCGGTTCCTGCTTTGCGTTAGCTCGAAGTGATGCAGATACAGCCGGCCATTCAGGGACAATGCGGCGGGACTCAAACAATCATCCTCAGCGGCGGTGTTTAAGAGGTTATGGGCCTGTTGAAATTGGCCGGCAGAAATGGCCCGGTGGGCCCGTTGGATTCCGGCGGTACTTTTAGCTACCGGAATGAAGGCGTAATTAAAGTAGGCCCAAACCAATACGAGGGCCGCTGCCGCCGTTATCGCTTTTACAAAAGGAGCAGGTTTTAGAACTACCTGGGTGCGGGACTTTTGGTGGGAGTCTAATGCGATTAGACAAGCTATTATTGCCCAAAAAGTAGTAAATACGCCCGGCTCGAAAATGGCAAAGTCTATCAGATTATGTAAAGTCACGCCCAGAACAACGCAAAAAAGAGCGGCGGCGATATTCGGGTTGCGAGTTGCGGGTTGCGGGTTGCGGGTTGTGTGCAACGGTGCCGTTAAAAGCCAAAAACCAATGATAAAAACGACCACGGGCGGGACGTAAAATCTCACTATCATATAAATTATTACTGCAAGGCCGTCGGTACCTGCTGCGGGCATTACGGTGAGTCGAGCAAGCAGTAAAGCAAGCCATAAGATAAGTAAGAAGATGACTGGCCGAGCTCTAAAAGCCGGCTGTGGCTGGTGAGTTTTCGGCGAAGAGCTTACGAGATTGGGCGAAATTACTCTCCATAATGGTAGAAAAATCATAGCTAAGAATCCGATAAGGCCGAGCGGGCCATATTGAGTCAGGATGCTGAGCGGGAAATTGTGTGGGTCTGCAACGGTTTCCAGGGCTTCGGCGGGTTTGTAATGGGTATAAAAATGTGCGAAGTTGCCCGGGCCGACACCTGTAACGAAATGGTCGGCATACATTTTAGCTGCTGCGTGCCAGTACTGCCATCTGACGAGCATCGAACCGCCGCCCGGCAATTGGCCGTGGGTCAATCTATACCGAATAACCAAACAACCGGCGGCGACGGCCAATAGCAAGCAAACGATGAATATGGCTTTTTTGTGAGCTTTTAACCAGGTGCCAAAACGGAGGTACGCAATAAAGATTGCTGCGGCGGAGAGCAAGCCGATAATCGCACCTTTACTTCGCGTAAGAGCAAGGCCGAATAAAATAACCGCTGCGGCGATGCCGCAGGCGAAAAGATACGAAGGCGGGGAGGAGTCGGATTTGCGATTTTTCAATTTGTCGATAAATAAGGCGGCGGCTGCAAAGAGTGCCATCAATGTAAACGAGCCGGCGGAATTACGCGTTGTGAAAAAGCTGCGGACTCCCCTTGAATAAAGGCGATGCTCAAAAAGGAATTGTTGAAATGTGCCGGTCTCTATGCCAAGCGGTTCGAGGAAGGTCCGTGGGGCCTGTTCATACTGCTCAATCATCATCCAGTTGGTGAAGAAAAACTGGTCAGCACA
>DAOVNI010000147.1 GCA_030630315.1 Phycisphaerae bacterium
CGGCAGTTGTGCTATCACGTACCACGGCGCGGTATTGATATTTATCCGTCCGGGAATTTTCCATTCCGGGCTGAATGTATCATCCACATCTTTGAAGCCGTCATTATCATTGTCAATATCGTCGGTGCTTGGGTCGAAGATGGTTAGATATTGAAAAATATTTCTATAAAGGGGATTTTGCAGATTTAATCTCACTTTCTCTTCTTCGTTTTTATCTGTTTCCCACAGTTTGCCGATTTCCAATAGTTTTTGGCCGATGGTACTCTCAGGAGTGGTGCCGTGCCCGATTGTCAGGATTCGGGAAATGTCCCCAACAGTAAGCAACTTTGTGTAGGGTTGTGGTTTTGTTGTAGGATAAGGAGGTTTTACGGGATTCGGAAGATAGAAACTGAAGTTGTGGCCTCTGTCCGCAAACAAAGTGGGGGTAATATTGTTGCTTATTCCAAGGGTGGAAGGAGCCGGTTCCAATGTTTGATAAATAACATGCCAGCGGCGGACATCCCGTCCGAAATATCGCTCGTCCTTTATCGGTACCCAGTTCGGGTCAACTACCTGCTGGTCAACATATATCCATTCTCCAGTGCCCACTCTTCGTTTAAGGAACAAATTCCCATTGCCGCCCGGACGAGTAGTTATCGTGGGCGGTTCTCGGTCGGGTTTGGGAACTACCGGCGGCTTGCGCCCGCCGGGCGGCTGCCAGTGCCCGAAGAACCTGAGTCTTGGGTCCTGCCTTGCTCTTGTGCGCGTGTATATGTCAAACTCACGAAGCACATTAGCAACCACAAAATAGCCGTCTCGCTCAATTCTATCGCCGCTGCCGAACGACACAGTTAACACAGTACCGGTACTGTTCGGCTCGTCGTAAGTAAGCTCAATCTCGAAGTCTCTTAAGTTTATGGCCCTATCGAACGGATTGTAAAGCTCAACCGCGCAGTAAATGGACCCGGGCTTACTCTTCATACCGATTTCAGTAATAAACGGCTGGGTCTCAAAACCATAATGGGTGACACCGCAGGGGTCAACGAAAGTTGTTACGCAGTCGGTGTCCAGGATTCCATCATTATTATTATCATCCCTGTCGGCGAAGTCGATTATATTGACGGCAAACTGTGCCAAACGCGATTCAATTTGCCAGCGAACAGGACCAACTATACGGGGGTCGATACTGCTGAGAAGTTTATCATATAATAACCGGAGATAATCCTGTCGATACTGGATGGGAACTTCTTCATTGACGTTAATCATCTTACCGCCGTTCGGGTCGATAATCCTGTCGATGTTGTAAGTGGTGAGCAGATGCCGTCTGTAGTAGTTGTTGTTGGGGTCATAGGGGTCCGTAACGGATTTTTGCCATTCTTCCAGCGTACCACCTCCGCCATAAGGCTCGTCCTTAAAACTTACACATTTCTTTATATCATCGCCTACTGTGTAATCCCATACATTCTCCAATCGAGTCAGCGCCTTTGAAGTTATGCAGTACCGGTAGCGCAGCTCAAGCTCATCGGATATATCAAACGGCCAATAACCACCTGCCGGAGACCCGATACGCCAGACCACGTTCTTCTCAAATGCATCCCAGTTTGGGTCGCCGGAACCACACCTCGCTAAATGAATGTCGTTAACATCGTCTCCGAATCTTGCCAGCCCGGCCAAATTTATCTGCATCTGGCTTGAGCCGTCGATTCTTTCCCGCCGGATGATTTCGCGCGGGTCAAACATACAAGCTGTGTTGACATTTGCCATTGCCTGGTTGTCAACGATTCTGATGGCCGCATAAATGGGTTTGCCTTTACTTGTCGTTATATTATCAAGCACAATCCATTTCGAATCCGCTATACCATCGCCATCCGCATCAGCCAATTGCTCTACTAATACTAATTCGCCGGTGACAGGATGCAAATCCAATTTAATTTTAGGGTACTCCCGAATATACTTTCTGTCTGGCGGCTCTACATTAACATTTCGTCTCACGTCTCTTACATTTGTTGGGTCCCAATCTGGCTGCCGATATCTTAAGTATCCGGTAACATCGCTTATCTGCCGCCAGTAATATCTGTCTTGCTTTCCTGTTTTATCCGTCGGATGTCGCTCTACGTCAGGTTCAAGACTTGCCAGCCAGGCGTTGCACGGGTCGGGATAGTCATAGTATTCCTGCTCCGGGCAGCAAATGGCGGCTTTGTGGGGGAAATCTAAAACCAGCTCCTGCGATATCCTTGCAATGACCACTTCGGCGGCGAAGCCAAGCTCCCTGTTTTCCGATATGGCCGACGTTGCTATTTTGTCCACGCGGGCCATCATAACAAACACCACGCCGACAATGGCCAACAGCGTGGTTAAAACCACCGTTAGAATAAGGGCCGAGCCGGCAGAAAAACTGTTTTTCCCGAGTTTCTTGTTTTCCATTTTCATTTTCGCCATCTTTTTTGCCACAGAGAACACAGAGTTTGCCGAGAGCATAATTTAACTTATATTTTTGTTGTTTTGCTTCTCTTTGTTTTTCTCTGTGCCCTCTGTGGCTATTTCTCTAATTTTTGATTTTTAATCGCCTATATAAACAATATGCGTAAACCGCCGACCGTTCTTTATAATCTTCTTCGAATCACGCAGCCTAAAAGCGAACTTCAGAGCCCTTGTACCGGGTTTCTTCTCAAATCGAATAGCATGGTCGGAATCTACGAAAGTGCCGTCTCCTGGTTTCCAATCAAACTTTCCCGTTGTGTCATCCCACCGCTCATACTCTATCCTAAAATTACTTACACCTTTGGCCATATACCTCACTAAATCTTGTTCTCGATTGAGGTTTAAAGGCGGCAAGTCCCCTCCTGCCCACTCTGGCTTGTTGGCTTTGGCCACGGCTATAAATTCATAAAAAGAACTCTTAGAATATTCATCCAGTGCGTTTGGATCCGGTAAAGAGGAATCGGAAGTTAATATTGTTTGCCCTCTTGATAAAATCGGTTTGCCTGTATTCGTGTTTGTTATTCTATAAAATATACTCGCTAAATTAGCCGCTACTGTTTTTTTGTTGCCGGATGAGTCTGTATATTGTCTGATTGATTGAAAATCTCCGTTTGCGAGAAATACGATGCGGTCTGACCATACCACAATGGGATAACCTTTACTGACGCTCTTGAAGTCGGTATTCAACTGGTCGGTAATGGCCCGCAGCTTTCGCATAATTTCAGCGTTCGCAATGGCGGTGCGATAGGCCCCTATGCTGACCTTGAAAACCACGCCTGCAAAAGAAAGCACCATAGCCAGAATCGCAATAGCAACTACAAGCTCAATTAGTGTAAACGCTTTATTAGTTCGTAGTTTATAGTTCATAGTTCGTAGTTCATAGTAATCCGTGGTTTTAAAATCTAATTACTTTTTGATATACCGCTATACAGGGGTATCTGCCGCCGTTGGCCGGCGGCGGAACCACCCAAACCTTATCAGGAAGAACAACGCCCGGGACCCAGGGTCTGTCGAGTTGAATCCTATTATCATCAGGTGCTGCATACCGTTCTAATACGCGGTATATCTGTCCGGTTTCGTCATCCACTATCGTATAGCCATCGTTAATAAATGTTTTCTCAACAGGGTCGACAAAGTTTATCGAAAGCTCATCACCACCAGGAGTCCCATAAACCTCAACTTCAACCGGCACCGGAACGGGCCTGTTTTGCCCGCCTATATACATAGTCCCACTACCTATCTTTCTGCTCACAAAAACCGTTACCTGCACAAGCTCGGTAGTCAGGTCCACTCGCCTGCAAAGGGCCGACCAGTAATATTTTTTCTCCGAGATATGGATGCCAGGGACCGAAGGATATGCAAATTCGATGGGGTCGATACCAAATGCTGCAGGAAAGGCATTAGCATCGTTGAACCTGGTTTGGGTTTGCCAGTGTTCTCTCAAATAACTCATGCCAATATCATCATCTGGGTCATTCGGGCTGCCTATTGCATAGAGTCTTACTTTTGCAAAGGCCTCGTCGGCCACTACCGCTGCAATGGTTCGCTCGGTGGCGATGGTGGAAAAATAGATAGCTACGGGGAATGTACCGGCTATAAAAAGCATCCCGATAGCGAGCGTAGCGACGGCAAACAAGACCTCGGTAAGAGAAAAACCATTATTTTTCCGCAATTTTCTCACAGGCAGCACTCTCACTTTTCTATCATTGTTCCTGTATATGGGTTAATATAAATCGCCTCTGGAACTAACTTTACCAAATAATCCGACCACGCCCTGCCGTTTTCATAGGCCTGTCTGAATTTCTCCTCTTCATAGATAATGAAACTGTTTCGGCTTAATTCTTGCCCCAAACCCAAAACTCCATAATCATCCTGATAAAACATCGCTATTCCAGCTTCCACTTCTGCCTTCTTGTTGAAAATGTCATCGAAACTATCACCATAAGAGGGAGAGTCCCCCTGTCCATCTCTATTTCTTAGCCGCACATCGTGTATTACCAATTTACCGGACGGTGAAAAAATTATCGAAAAAGCAGTTGTGTCTGTCAGCGCTTGCGGCGGATTCATCTCGATGTCAGAATCAATAGGGTCATCCCCTGAGTATCGAGGATTTAGATTAGTTCTGTATCTAAAATCCATCACGCCGACTGAATCGGGCAGTTTTATTGGCTCGACGCCTTCGACCGCCCGAAAGCCGGAGACCAAATCCGTGTTGTCAAAGTCGTGCACAATAAAAATCATATACTGAGGGGCTCTTAGCGGGCCTTCAGGGTCGTAGGCTTTCTGGAATCTGACGCCGACGTAGCGCTGTTCCTTCGCAGCGATAGCACGGGCTGAAGCCATCGCCGCACTTATCATAGCCCTTGCGCCGCTCTTTGACTCGAATGAGTTAAAAAGCATGCGGGCAGCCGGCAATCCCAGACTGACGAGCAGCGCTACAA
>DAOVNI010000244.1 GCA_030630315.1 Phycisphaerae bacterium
CTGCCTTTATACGGGGTGGTTGTGCCGGGACACTTCTTTATCAGATACGATGACGGACGAGTGCGATTCAATATTGAAGCAACAAGCAAAGGCGGATACGCTCCCGATGAACACTACATAAATAAATTCAAGGTCCCCAAAAAGAGACGCGGCAGTATTTATATGACGAACCTTAATAAGATTCAGACGCTGGGGTGTTTTTTCAATAATCTGGGGAATTGCTACGATGATATCGGCGATGTCGAGCATGCTTTGATGGCACTTGAAAGGGCCGTGGAGATAAATCCATCATTGGCTGAGTCACGGACGAATCTGGGCAACGTTTACCTGAAAAAAGGACAGGTGGATGATGCGATATACGAATACCGGAGGGCTCTGAGAATCAATCCAGGCGATGCCAAGACGCATAACAACCTTGGCAATGCGTATGCTAAACGCGGCTGGTGGAACGATGCGATTTCGCAATACTGCCTGTCGCTTGAGCTGGACCCGAATTTCACAGATGCATATAAAAATCTGGCTATAGCTTATTGCAAAAGGAAAATGTTTGGGCAGGCGATAGCGCAATTGAAACAGGCAATTGCTCTGGAACCGAAGGACGCCGGCTGTTACAACCAATCAGGTGATGTCTATAGCCAGATGGGCAATTATAAAAAGGCAATATCTGAATATAAAAAAGCTCTGAAGATTAAACGGGATTTTGCCGAGGCACATTACGGCCTGGGTGTCTGTTATAACAAATTGGGTTTGGTTGACGATGAAATTCGAGCGTACAAAAAGGCGCTGGCTGTTAGGCCCAATATGTCGGCTGCCCTGGTAAATCTGGGGAATGCGTACTTCGGGAAAGAGAAGTATGATGCAGCTATTGAACAGTATAAGAAAGCTGCTCGGATAAACCCCGATGAGGGTACGATTCATTATAATCTTGGGTCGGCGTATTCCAACAAGAAGAATTATAAAGAGGCGGTGGCTGAGTACCTGAGGGCGGTTGAGATTGAGCCGAAAATGGGTGATGCGCATAACGGCCTTGCCTTTGGGTTCTACAAGTTGAAAAAGTATGATTTGGCGGCCAAGCACATAAAAATCGCCGAGCAATCAGGCGCGGAGATTGATAAAAAGCTGCTCGGTGCCATCAAAAAGAAACTGCATTAAAATAAACCACAGGCGAGACCTTGAGTCTATGTCGTCGCCGTGCCGGAGACGGCTAAACAACCCCTCAATAAATTGGTAGGTTAAGATTGACTTATAAAAAAGTCACACTAAAATTATATCTATATATCTGCCAAAATGTCGGCGGCAATCGAACATTGCATTCGCCCAAATATAGCGATGACATCGCTTTGCGAATTCGGCGTGTGCCGAAAGGCAAGTGACCAAATAGCGTAACGGAGCTGTTATCTTAACAGGGAATGGAAATAAAGCGGCTTTCAACACCATCCGAAAAGTTGCCCGACCAGGAAAAAACCGTTTCCTGGATTGCCGAGCTGACGGGGCAACCTGAAGGGTCAGTGCGGTCCCGGCTGCGCGAGGAATTCGACAATCCCGGCACCAACGTGGCCCGTGCATTTCGCGAAACGGGCCTTGAGCGCTACGTATGGAACGACGGACTGGCACGATTCTATGAGCAGACCGACGCCTTTCTGTACGAGCTGGTTATCTGGAACCGCAACAAGCTCAAGCGGCGGATGCGCCGCTGGGTAGCGAAGCATCTGGCCAACAGTGAAAAGCGGACGCTGGACGTCTTGAGTATCGGCGACGGCCTGGGCTTCGATTCGGCGTACCTTGCCCGGGCAGGCCATCGCGTAACGTACTTCGAGGTGCCGGGCTATACAGAATCCTTTGCGCGAAAGGTCTTTGCCGAGTGCGGGCAGGATATAACCGTGCTGACTGATGAGAGTGACATACCTTCGGGCGCGTATGATGCGGTGGTGTGTCTCGACGTGCTTGAGCACGTTCCCGACCCGCCAAAGTTTGTCGAGGTGATTGCGGGCTACCTGCGTCCGGGCGGCCGGCTTATCGTGCACGCACCTTTCTATATGATTCACCCCAGCAACCCCACGCATTTGAGAGCAAACCGCGGGTACAGCGGCAGTCTGTCGCTCTACGAAAAGCATAACCTCAAACTTGTTGACGGTGAGCCGGGGTGGAATCCAATCGTGCTCCAAAAGGCGGGTGGCGGTTCGGCGAGGCGTTTGCGGTTTACGCCGAAGCTTTTTGGCCTGAGACTTACCGGCTGGTATCTGGCCCTCGGGCGCTTTTCAACGCTGCCATTCTGGTGGGTGGATTTTTATCGCCGCAAACGAAACCGATGGTTCGAGGAGTTAGGAGACAGGGCAGGCACATAGGCCTGCCCCTACTGGGCTTGAGGCTGCCACCCAGCCGGTTTCTGCATTTTTTGAGCCTTGAACAGGGGTAAAAAACCATTATAAGATTACTGTGTGCTGCGTGGTAATGGTATTGGAAAAAGAACGTTGATAAAGCAAGATGTCTGGATTATTCTATTGTACGTTCGTGAAGTGAGTTTGGTAGAAGTGAGAAAGTTTCACATTGTGTTCTAAGGAGTGGAGCAAATGTATGAGCTTTGGGTTCTTCTAATTGTGCTGGCTGTATTTTGTCCGGGCCGATCGCGTTAATCATCAGCATTATCGCGTTGAACAGGTCGAAAGCAAGGTATCGTGAGCCACCGGAGAGGGTAGAGAGGGTGGTAAAAGCCGAAGAGGTTGTAAGGCCGGCGGCGGTACCCGAAAAGCCGGTTGAGGTAACCAAAGAGGAGCGGCCGGCAGAGGTGGTCAGAGCAGCAGGAGTTGAGAAGACCAAAAAGGCCAGGGAGGAGCTTCTTAAAATCGCCGCCATAGCAATCAAGGAAAGGGAGAAAGCCATTGTTGCCCGGAAAGCCGGTACACTTGAGGAGCGTATCGGGACGAAGTGGATTCTTATTGCCGGCGTGATTGCGGTGTTTGTGGGAGTGGGCTTTTTCCTTAAGTATGCTTACGACAATGATTGGATAGGCCCGCTGGGCAGAGTGGTTATAGCCGCTGTTTGTGGACTTTTTGCACTGGTATTAGGTGAGGTAACGCGGCGACGCGGTTACGGCATCGTGGCTAAAGGTGTAACCGCATTGGGCTTCGCGATACTATATGCGGCGGTTTTTTCGGCTCGTGCATACTACGAATTGATTGAAGTGACACCAGCTTTCATTCTTGCGATACTTGTTACGATGGCGGCGATGCTTTGCGCGGTGGGCCTGAACGAGCTTTTGATTGCGTTTTTATC
>DAOVNI010000294.1 GCA_030630315.1 Phycisphaerae bacterium
CCACTGATGAATAAATGCCGAGAAAGATTACAGACCAAAAACCACAAACTAAAGTCTTGAGTCTTGTGTCTTGCGCTTTTCTTAACAAAGGCGGGTCAAAGGCATCCCGGCAATCAGCCCGCCTACTGTCGGCACCTTGTGACCTATGAGAGCGAAAAAAACGGTAGCGCACACGTTAATCTCTGACTTGATGAGAAATCATATACCGGCACGTGGTTAATTAATTCCCGCTGCCGCCGACTAAATTTTTACTTAATGAACCGGATACTGACCGGATAGCGATAAGCGATACCCTTGTTGGCCTTTACAGTGCCCATGATGCAAAAGATCAGGCCAACGACCCATACCACTGGTATCAGGAAAACCAGGCAAAATACTATAGTAAATGCCACATAACCTATTCCCAAAGTAATTTGGAAGTTCAGGGCTTCTTTGCCCTGACTATTAATAAATGGGTCCACGTCTTTCTTGATCAGCCAGACAATCAACGGCCCTACGAACCAGGTAAAGATAGCCAAAAGATGGCACAACATTGCCCACATACGGGCATCTTTACTGACTTCTTCGGGTGCTTGGCCCTCTTGAACACCTTCGGGCTGTTCGGCACCGGCGGGTTCTTCCGCACCTGCGGGCTGCTCCTTGCCCGTGGGCTGTTCGCCGCCGCCTTGCTCGGCACCGGCTTCGCTCTCCGATTTTTCTGTCGGCTCCGGGGTTTCGTTCTCTTCTGCCATAGTCCAATTCCTTTCGATTAAGTTATATTTGACTCACAAACAGATTTTGTTTTAACAAAGGGCGATTAAGCTGTCAAGGGCAAAAATTTGACCCCGTTAGAAACTTCTTTTGCTGCCTCATAGTTAATCTATATTATTATTGCGCCGTTTCGGAGCAACGAAGAAGGTGCCGGATTTAACCTGACTCGACACGGGCGCTTGCTCATCTGCAAAAGACGGCAAAACGCCCAGCAAAAGGCACATTATCAGCAAGTGCCAGAGGCGCTTGAATTTCGAACCTTCAGTTCTCCTCATTTGTTTCCTCTTTCGGCAGGTTTAGCGGATTAATGCCTTCGAGGTTCCGAGCCAGCCACACCGCCATTTCGCCTTTGCCGCGGTGCGCCCAGGCGTAGTAGGGAATAGCTGCAAAGTATCCCTTATCTTTTATGAGTGATTTTCCGTCCTTACTTAACTGCACACCGAGAGCCGTGCCGCTAATCACGGTGACGCCGCCCAGCTTGTCCTTGCGGTATTTAGCTTTAATTTCCGCGTCATCCGGCAGGATGATATGAGTGACCTGTCCGCCGTTGTCCGGCCATTCGACGCAGTACACTATCGGGCCTCGCTCCAAGGCCACCTTACCTACATTGTCCTTGACATTTTCGTGGCTCAGTACGCGCCGTATCGGCATGGGCAGGTACAGCTCAACCACATCGCCTTTTTTCCACTTCCGGCGGATGCGGGCGAAGCCCTTATCCATATCAAGAGCAAGCGGCTTGCCGTTGACCTTGAGCGTTACTTTCTTTCGGCTCTCGTTCAAATACCGGTACAAGTCGCTCGGCACGGGTTGATTCTGGGCCCAGCCGGGAATGCGAACGTAAATCGCGAATTCCCTCGAACGTTTCGGCTCAACCGTAATCTTCACTTCTCCGTCCCACGGGTAGCGCGTCTGCTGCTTGAGATGCACGGTATTGTTATCTATCTTAATTGTAGCGCTTCCGCCTGCGAAAAGATTCACATACACAATGTCACCCCGGTGCGCGTAAGCATATCCGGGAAGCGACGGCATAAAACGCACAATGTTCGTGGGACAGCAGGCGCAGCCGAACCACGGGCTCCGCTGGTGTTTGCCATCACTGGCTAATGGGTTCGGGTAGAAGAACTTGTCCCCACTTAGGGAAATGCCCGAAAGGAACCCATTGTAGATTACACGCTCCAGAACGTCGATGTACTTTGCCTCGCCGTGCAGCAGGAACATGCGATGGTTCCACATAGCGTTGGCAATGGCGGCACAGGTCTCGCAATATGCCGTCTTATTGGGCAGCTCGTAATCGTTACCGAAGGATTCACCGCCGCGTCGGGCACCGACACCGCCGGTCAGATACAGCTTTTTCGAGACGACGTCCTGCCATATCCGGTCGATCGCCTTCACATAATTGGCATCACCGGTCGGCGCTGCGACATCTGCCATTCCGGAATACAGATAACCTGCTCGGACAGCGTGGCCGACCGCTTTGCTCTGCTCAATCACCGGCTTGTGGTCCTGGCTGTACGAGCCATAGAGCTTATGTCCCTCGGCCCGGCCACGCTCATCGAGAAAGAACTTCGCCAGCTTCAGGTACTTTTCGTTGCCGGTTACGCGATACAACTTCACCAGGCCTATCTCTATTTCCTCGTGACCGGGCACATCACGCTTTTTGTCGGGACCGAAAACCGAATCGATCTTATCGGCAAGCCTGATGGCGACATCCAGAATCTTTCTTTTTCCGGTGGCCTGGTAGTAAGCAACCGCACCCTCGAAAAAATGCCCGGCACAGTAAAGTTCATGTTTGCTGCGAATATCACTCCACCGCTTTTCCGGTTGTCGCCGGGGCACAGAATAAAAGGTATAAAGATAACCATCTTCCCATTGAGCCGCTGCTATTTTA
>DAOVNI010000227.1 GCA_030630315.1 Phycisphaerae bacterium
GTCGGATTGTTCGAGTATTCGGCTTATCTTATCCGGTATTTGGGAGAGTTCATCGATGTGCCTCACTGCCTCGTCGCTGCTGATATGTCTTCTTCTGCCCAATTCAATCGCCAGCATTGTCAACACCGCCACCTGTGCCGTGAACGCTTTCGTGCTGGCGACGCCTATTTCCGGCCCGGCGTGCAAATATATCCCTGCATCGGTGGTTCTGGCGATGGAAGAGCCAACGACGTTGACAATACCAAGCGCCGTTGCTCCTCGTTCTTTGGCTTGTTCTACCGCTGCAAGCGTATCGGCCGTTTCCCCCGATTGGCTTATCGATATAACAACGGTGCCGTCCTCGATGATTGGATTGCGATATCGAAATTCACTGGCGTATTCGGTCTCTGTCGGAATGCGTGCCAGCTGCTCAAACAAAAATTCGCCGACCAAACCGGCGTGAAATGCGGTGCCGCAGGCAGTCAGGATAAGCCGTTTGGTGCGTGTTAATTCACGTAAGTATGAAGCTATGCCGCCAAGTTTAATCCTGTTGTTCTGGCGGTCAATGCGACCGCCCATACAGGTGCTCAATGCCTTGGGCTGCTCAAAAATCTCTTTAAGCATATGATGCGCAAAATCGCCCAGCTCGATTTGTTCCAGCGAGAATTCAATTTGCCTCAGGTCTTTGGTAACAGTAACATTGTCAATCGTCTTGGTATGAAACCCCTCCGGGCTGACCGTAACCATCTCGTTGTCGGCAAGGTATATTGCCTGAGTTGTGTGCTCTACAATTGCAGCGGCATCCGAGGCGAGGATATATTCGTTATCGCCGACGCCTAAAATCAAGGGGCTTCCCTTTTTCGCACCGATAAGCATATCGGGAAACTCTGAGCAGACAATCGCCAGTCCGTAAGTGCCGTGCAGCTCGCCAAGAGCTCGCTGGACCGCCTGTTCGAATTTGTTCTGCCCGTCGAGCTTTTTTTCTCCCTTGCCCTCGTCGTCTTTGGCATAGAAATAGCCGATTAAATTTGCTATCACTTCAGTGTCGGTTTCGCTCGCAAACTTGGTGCCTTCGTTTTGCAGCCAGGTCTTCAGTGTGGCGTAGTTTTCGATAATGCCGTTATGAACGACGGCGATTTTGCCGGTATGGTCCAGGTGTGGATGTGCATTAACGGCGTTTGGCGCCCCGTGCGTCGCCCAGCGTGTATGGCCGATGCCGAATGTCTCGGCGGTGTTTGGCTCATCTAAAATCTCTTCCAGAGCGCTGATTCTGCCGCTGGTTTTTTTGATTTTTATTCCGCCATTGGGCGGACTGCCTAATAGCGCCACACCGGCCGAATCGTAACCACGATACTCCAGCCGCTTTAATCCCTCTATGAGGATTGGCTGCGCAACTTTTTTACCCAGATAAGCTACTATGCCGCACATTCATATCTTCCTTAATCACCGAAGGCTCAACAAAGTAAATCGGCAGGAAATACCGCCGGCATAATATAAAACACAATGCCGGAAGAAAAACACGTTTCAATCCGGCAAACTGCCGGACTTAATTGGCCTATCAGATATTCTCATTTGACGCTTATCAACCGCAGCATCCCTGTAAATCTATGACACCTCATATGCAACAGATTGCACATTTGGCTTGACTTCAGAGGACAGCGATGTTATAGATTTCGAAATAAAAGGAACCAGAACCAATACAAGCAGGAGAATCATAGTGAGATTTCATGAGATTGACTTGCCGAAAGAAAAAATTACAGACTTTTGTCGGCGGTGGAAAATCATCGAATTTGCCCTGTTTGGTTCTGTTCTGCGGGAGGATTTCGGCCCAGATAGCGATATCGATGTCCTCGTCACTTTTCAGAGCGATGCTCCCTGGAGTATGTGGGACATACTTGATATGCGCAAGGAGCTACAGGAACTCTTCGGTCGAGATGTGGACATAGTAGAAAAAGATGCTCTGCGCAATCCCTTCCGGAAACAGGAGATACTTCGAAAACATAAGGTGGTCTATGCGTCCTGAAAGCAGTAACATCTCATACCTGTGGGATATGCTTGATGCATCAATGGCTATCCAGCAGTTTCTTGTCGGCAAGACCTTTAATGACTATAACACTGACCGTCTTCTGCGTGGCGCTGTCGAACGCCACATTGAGATTATCGGTGAAGCCGCCCGAAACGTCTCCGCTGACTTCCAATCCAGGCATCCCCGGATTCCTTGGATCAAGATTATCGCCCAGCGCCATGTCCCTGCACATGAATACGGTGAAATACTCGTGGAACGAATCTGGCGTGTGGCCTCGCAGCGCATTCCGGAACTTATCAGACTGCTTGACCCTCTCATTCCCGAACCCCCTGATCAAGATATCTAATCGCGGTGCTTATGGCTTCAATCACCCACTTCCAAAATTTCACTATAAAGCAAATGAAAGAATACCTGGCCAACCGCGGCATACCTGTAAATCTCTAACGTAAGGCCCCCCAAACCCTTTGATTTTTAATTCGTACTTTCCCAGAAAACCAGTAGAAGAAAAGTCAATCGTTTGATTTGGGTTTGAAGTCTCGGCGATACCGGCGCAAAAGTTCGTTGACGCCGTTACTTTAGCCATTCGTATAGCTCGTAATGGTCCTTGTTCATACCGAGTTTTTGATACACTTTTTGTGCCGACTTGTTTTGCTTGTCCACGCATAAGCGCAGTCCCATCAGCTCCGGCGACTGCGCCACCTGTTTCTTCAAGTTCAAATACAGCTTTTTAAACACGCCGTGCCTGCGTGTCTGGGGAACGACATAGAGCGAATGTATCCACAGCACCGTTCCATTCCGCCAGTCGCTCCATTCCGGTATCGCCAGAAGTACTCCCAGAATCTGGCCTTTTTCCTCCGCCACCCAATATGTCCCCCTTGCCGGTTCCTCGAAAACGCCGCGCACTCCCTTGCTTACCACATCTCTTTCCAGCTCCAGCCCCTCTGTCTCCTGGGCCATTCGCAGTTGCAGCTCAACGATACGTTCCGAATCACTCAACTTTCCTTCGCGAATCTTAATCATGCTGCCGAGCCCATCATCTACCAACAATTATCTGCTTGCCCTATTGCTCTCATCGAAAGGTTTAGAAAGTGTCCAAATACGTATCGATTTCCCAGCCGGTAACCTGCTTTTTGAACTCGTCCCACTCCTTTGTCTTTACGTCAATGTATCTTTCAAATAAATGCTCTCCAAGAACCTCCTGCATAAGCTTGTCTTTTTTCAATTCGTCCAGGGCTTCCAATAACGACGTCGGCAAAACATCAATGTTTTTCTTGACCAGGCTTTCATCATCGAGGGTGTATATATTTTCTTCGACCGGCTCAGGTGGCTCCAGCTTATTTTTAATCCCATCCAGGCCCGCTTTTAACATAACGGCAAAGGCCAGATACGGATTGCAGCTTGGGTCGGGACATCTCAGCTCGATTCTCGCGGCTTCCTGTTTGGTCTTGAACCATTTGGGCACTCTCAAAAGGGCTGAGCGGTTCATAGCAGCCCAGGTAACGTAAACAGGCGCCTCGAACCCCGAAACCAGTCTCTTGTACGAATTCACAGTCGGGCAAAGAATCGCACACATCGCCTTGATATGCTTTATCTGGCCGGCAATAAAATTATAAGCAATCTTA
>DAOVNI010000238.1 GCA_030630315.1 Phycisphaerae bacterium
GCAATAGTAGCTCATATCCGGCTCGAATTCCATAGGATTGTCCTTCTTTAGAGTCGCAGTATCAACGGTGTTACCGTCCTGCGGCACGAGTGAATAGAGCTGAGCTATGAGCCGGGCATTATTTTTTTGCTGATTGATTAAGAATTGTGCCGCCGGATTACCCGCATTTTGTACAGCCCATGTTTCTAATGCCATACGCGAGTTTCTCGATATGTTTGTCAAATTTTGCAGCTCGAATACATTGGGGTCGCCTTCGTCTTGTTTGGTCTGGTTTCCATAAAGCTCGTTAAATTTCTCAACTGCGCTCTCCCAGCCGTCCTTTTCCGCCAGGGCAATAAACTCCTCAGCTTTGCTTTTGGTGGTATCCATTGCGGCAAGTTTCTTTAAGTCTTCGGCCACTTTTTCTTTTACCGAATAAACATCTTCACTTGCCTGGTCTTCATCCTGGTCAAGTTTAAGCGTGCTTTTGCTGTAGGTCTGATTTATGCTTTCCGGCTCAGAGGCTTTTTCCGCTCTAATTACCCGCACAACCACTATATTTGTCCCGGTATATCCCTGTATTTGTGTCCGTATATCCCTCATCAGCCCGATATTTTCATACATTCTCGGCTTTGGCACATCGTAAGGCCCAAGCTCGCTGGCCTGAAGCTCATCAATCGCAAATACAATCTGAGTCAATCCCACCGGGTTGTCATATCCGTAACCCTTTAGATACAGCATTCCAAGGTTTTTATCCGCCTGTATGTCGAGTGCGCTAAGCAGTCCCGTCTGCCCCGCATATACCTTGATTTTGTATTTTTCACTCAATTGCTCGGCGGCAGTTTCATAATCGCCGGCCATTTGCCTGAACTGTTCGGGGCTGAGATTTGCATCCTCTATATCTATATCTTCAAAGCCCGCCTCGGTAAGTGTCTTTGCTTCCTGCAGAATTTTCTCTGCCTTCGAATTTATTTTGTCCTCCAGAAGCTGGTTTGAAATGATACCTGCCACCTCGGCGTATCTTTTAGTTCGTTGAGTCAGCGGCGAATTCGGGTCGTTCGGGTCCGATAGTACCTGTTCAGTGTATTGTTCTCTACGTTTCTGGTAATATTCTTCCAGCTCTTGCTGTGTAGGTGCAGTCACTGTCTTCGAGACATCATCGAGCTTGACGGCGATGTATTCGAGCTGGACCCTGTCGGGCAGCTTATACCCGAAGCCATAAGGGTTTTCCTTGCTTACGGCATCGGCAAAGAATTTTTTGTATTTGTCAAAATGCGCAGCGATTTTTTCTTCGTTTGGCTCAGATTGGGTTTCGGCAAACACGGCCGAATCAAATCTCACAAATTCAACGTCGATTGTTTCATTTTCCCAGCTTACATTGTGCATTATCTGCGCCACTGTAACATCCTGCCCTGAGCAGGTCATCCTCGCATACTCCAGTACCGCCCACAATCTCCCGAACGTCGTTCGCATCTCTTCGGTAAATTGTCGTATTTGTGGCATTATTTTTTCTAACAGTTTGCCGGAATCCTTGTTTGATATTCTAACTCCCGCGAGCCGGGCTTCGTTTTTCAAACAATACCAGTATATATCGCCTGGCACCGTACGCCTGTAAATATCATTGATTTGTTTATCGCTTATCCTGTACTCGTTTATTCTTATCATTTGTTTTATATGCCTGGTTAATGCCGGTGAAGCTCTCCGCTCGGAAAAGAGCAGCTCGCCCAGCAGAAGCGCTTGCAGGTCTTGCACCTTAGATAATGGAACGCCAATGTTTCTCAGCAACTCATCTACCCCCAGCCCTTTCAGAATTACCAGTTCTCGCATCGCCACATCCCGGTCTTTCTCCGTTATTTTCCTGTTATCTGCGAAGTAAGCCACTGTGTTGTGGCGTCCCGTTCCTATTTGACTAAGCTGTTGGATTAATGCGCTGCCGCCTATAAAGCCGAACATTATAATGACGACAACAATGGCCATCACTTTCGTCTTGTTTTTGCGAAACCATTTAACTAAATTCATATCTATGCTCCGAATTCGCTTCAAAATGGATACATTCGCTTCTAACAGGCGAATTGCCGTTTCTATCGAATTTTGAAGCTCTAAAGTATATGCGACTGCCTGAGCTTTGCAAGAAAAATAGCCCCGCACCAAAAAAGCACTTCACTGCGTTCCGTTTTTGGTCCTGGATTCGGTTCCCTGCAAATGATTTGAATTTCACCGCCTGTTGTCTTATGATATGAATCTCGATACCGGATGCTGGATATCCGTCGAGAATCACACAATGAGGGTGAAATCTATGATGCAGAAAGGCAAACAGGAAAGTGATTGCCGGAAATCAGCTCGGGCCTTTGCCGAGGCCGGAAATTTTCTGCCCGGCGGTGTCAACTCGCCGGTAAGGGCCTTTGGCGGCGTGGATATCGGACCGCTTTTCATCGAGCGCGCGGTCGGCTCAAAAATCTACGATATTGACGGCAATGAGTATATTGACTACGTTGGCTCCTGGGGCCCGATGATACTCGGACACGCCCATCCTGCGGTAATAAAAGCCATTGGCACCGCAGCGAAAAAAGGGACCTCGTTCGGGGCGCCGACATTGGCTGAAACCGCCCTGGCCAAAAAAATAATCGCTGCTTTCGACTCTATCGAAAAAGTCCGTCTTGTGAGCAGCGGCACCGAGGCGGTAATGACCGCTATCCGACTGGCCCGTGCATATACCGAAAAGGATTTAGTGGTCAAGATGGCCGGCTGCTATCACGGCCACAGCGATTCACTGCTGGTGGTAGCGGGTTCCGGCCTCGCCGAGAGTGGCAGCCCATCGAGTGGCGGTGTTCCTGATTCGCTTGCGAAGCTGACCATCGTAATCCCGTATAATGATATCGATGCGGCCAAGACCGCCTTTGATATACACAAAGGTCAAATCGCTGCGGTCCTGGTTGAACCTGTCGCCGCAAATATGGGTGTGGTGCCACCGGTTGATGGCTACCTGCAATCGCTTCGGAGTTTATGTGACCAGAACAAGGCGCTGTTGATATTCGATGAGGTGATAACCGGTTTTCGTCTGGCCGCCGGCGGAGCACAAGAGCTTTTCGGCGTAAAAGCTGATATTACGTGCCTCGGTAAAATAATAGGGGGAGGCCTGCCCGCAGCCGCGTTCGGCGGCCGAGCTGATATTATGGATATGCTCGCCCCAATCGGGGCGGTCTATCAGGCGGGGACGCTGGCCGGCAACCCAATCGCAACCGCAGCAGCTAATGCGACACTGGATATACTGGCAAAACAGGATTGCTACCAGAGACTCGAATCTTCGGCAGCGATGTTAGAGGCCGGGCTGGCCAATGCTGCCGGGGATGCCGGTATTGCTGTTACGATTAATCGTGTCGGCTCGATTATGAGCTGTTTCTTTACCCCCTCTGC
>DAOVNI010000196.1 GCA_030630315.1 Phycisphaerae bacterium
AGCTGTATGTACTTTGTGCCCCATATCCATCGCGGGTCTTTCATATCGGTGTAGTGCCAGAGTACCAGCGGACGTGCAGGAAGCAAATACTCAGGATGAGAACGATAAGGTTCCTGTGGCAGAATAAGCCTGCCCCCTTGTGCCATAACACTCATGGCCCAGGGTGATGCCTCGATGTCCCACATGTTTGTATTTATCAGCCGGTGAAGTACTTTTACATGGTTGGCTTTTGCTTCGAGGGTGATTTCAATTTCCTTTGCGATACCAGTTGTGCTTTCGACATCCTGCATAAGCTTTAGAGTCTTTCCGTCCCAGCTATACTTAATAGGTGAATTATCAGGGTGGTATGTTCTCTGTGCATCTTCAGGAGCATGCCACAAGCGGTGTCCGCCGTAGATTCGCCAGCTATCACCGCCGGTTTTGCCCATCTGGTCCTTGTATTCTTTGAGCAGATTTTGCCCGCCGACGTAGCCAAACCGCATAATTCGAGGCCCCACGTCTGTTGTCGCAATAAGTTCTATCTGCCCGTTGCTGAGCTTAATGCAATTGGGCCATCCACCATAGGAGACTTTCTCCATTCTCAGGTTCCTTTCTTTTCTAATTTCTCGACCGCCAATCGCTTGCGGTGGGCACCCCAGTGTTGACATAAGCACCAACCCTAAACCAGCTGCTATGACTGCACTGTTGATACGGCGCCCTCTTGTTAGATGTCTCATTTTTTGTCCTCCATCTAATTTGTTTCGTTTTTTGTTAACATTTTAATCACCCTGATGGACCGGTGTTTCCCGAATATGGCATGTCCTCCATCCCTGTGGACCGCTGCCGGAATAAATGTTTTGATAAATTATGCCTGAAATCCGCCAAAGTGCCAAGCACAAATTTGAGGACTGTTCATCACCCGCTTTTTTCGCGGATAATAGGGCCAAATGACACTAATTTACAGTGGGGTTAGGTGTTCGTAGCATAGGTTCGCAACAGCGATATAATCTTCCGGCGAGAGCTCTTCGGGGCGCTGGTGCGGGTCGATGCAGCATTGCTCAAAGATTTTAGGCCAACTGTGAATTTTTGCAAGTTCACCCTGCGCGAGCTTTGTGCAGGCCTTTAGCATCTTTCGGCGGTGTCGCATAAAGAGATTTACGACCTCGCTGAAGACTTCCATATTCTTAATCCGGCTTACTTTCTCCTTTTTGCGAACAAAGCTGACCATTGCGGAATCGACTTGCGGCTGGGGCCAGAAGACCGTCGGCCTTAAAAACCTTTCTGTTTTTACATCGCCCGTTGCGCTCAGCAGTATGCTCAATATGCCGTAGTCTTTGCTGCCGGCAGCGGCCGTCATTCGCTGGGCCACCTCCTTTTGGACCGTGACATACATACTGTCTGCTATTGTCGGGCCTCTAACCAAATTCAGCATTACGGGGGAAGCTACATTGTAAGGCAGATTTGCCACCAGTAGGAACCGGCCGGGATATTTTTTATGGGCCGGCTCGATTGCGTCTGTGACGGTGCGGCTGATAGTATTTTTGTTCCTGAGAATGTCGGTGTTGATGACCTCGACGTTTTCGGCTTTTGCCAGTTGTCTTTTTGCAATTTTGGCCAGCGCCCCATCAACCTCGACGGCGATGACCTTACCGGCACGCTGGGCCAAAGCCTCAGTTAAGGAACCTGTGCCGCAGCCCACTTCGAGAACAATATCATCGCTACCAATATTCGTAGAATCTACGAGCACTCGCATCAGATTCAGGTCAATGAGGAAATACTGGCCGAGCCGTTTGTTCGGAGAGATGGCTGCCGATGCAAGTAACTGCTGAATTTGCTGCTTAGTCTGCATTGGAATTTAGAATTTAGAATTACGAATTTAAAATTATCCAGAAGACCGAGATTTTTTCACAATGGTGGTAAGAATTGCGACCAGTTCGTTTGATTCGTCGGCCAGGCCCCTTAGCTTGTTGGTAGGAACGACTTCGGTTTTTATCAAGAGTCGAAGCCAATAATATGTCTCGCGGGCTTCTTTGAGAGCGATGTTGCACTTCGAGATAAAATCAGCCTTGCTTTGTTCTGCCACCGCCTCTTCCAAATTTGCTCCAATCGATGTCCCGGAACGCAGAACCTGCCTGCCCAAAACTTCCACGCCGCCTCTCTGCTTTGCTAAAAACTGATAGAGTTTCACGATTCGACAGGCAAATGAAAACCCCCTTTCCTGGATATCCCTCTGCTTGGATTTTCTTTGGTTATCACTCATTGTCCATTCTCACTCCTGAATTATCGCTTCGCAATTCTAAATTCTAAACTCTCAATTCTAAATTCTTTTTCGTTGCGGCAATTTGTATCGCGGTGGTTATGGCTGATTTCATACCGGCTGGGTTGGCAAGGTTTCGGTCTACGATATCGAAAGCTGTTCCGTGAGCAGGTGACGTTCTTATTATTGGTATGCCGATAGTAACATTAACGGCCCTCTCGAAATCGAGCAGTTTTACAGGGATCATACCCTGGTCGTGATACATTGCGACGACCGCGTCAAATTCGCCGCCGGCGGCCCGCAAAAAGAGCGTATCGGCGCTGAATGGGCCGAGGCAGTTTATGCCTTGTTCCTGTGCTAATAAAATCGCAGGCGATATTATGCGGCGTTCTTCATCGCCGAATTGGCCGTCTTCGCCCGCGTGAGGATTCAGTGCCGCAACGCCAATTTTAGGATTTTCCACGCGGAAATATTCTTTCAATGCGTCATTTAATAAATCTATCGGCTCGAAAACGCAGCCGATTGTGAACTTGTGCCGCACCTCGAATAGCGCTTCGTGAATTGTCGCAAGGGCCACTTTTAACGGACCGGCGACGAGCATCATTGCCTTTCGAGGGGATTTGCACCGTTCGGCGAGCATCTCCGTATGGCCCGGCCACGCTGCACCGGCCAGCTTCCAACTGGTTTTGCTGATTGGTCCTGTTACCACCGCATCGATTATGCCTGCCCGAGTGGCATCTATGGCGTCGAGGCAAAACCTTATCGATGCCTCGCCGGCAACCTTGCTCGGGCCTCTAATCCAGGACGGGACGGAGTAATCATCGTAATCAGCTACAACAACTTTATGTGGATAATCTCTGCTGATTTTTTCGTGTTGATGTCGGCCCCAGAATGGCTCAATCTCAGCTTTATCGGCGGCGTAACAAAGCTGTTCATTCATACCGAAAATAATAAATTTTGCGGACCGGCGTATATTTGGGTCTGCCAGCGCCTTTACAACAACCTCCGGGCCGATACCAGCGGCATCGCCCATCGTTACCCCTATGACCATCTGCTCCGTTATCGAGTTGTTGCTGTTGCTCTTGTTCATATAACTCATATTTCCCACTCTCGTTTCACGCTTCACGAGATACAAATTCAAAAGCCCAGCTCTCTTAATTTCTCTACCGTTAGCGGTTGCTTTTGTGGCAGAATCTTTTCGAGCTGCTTTTTTATCGTCTTTATGATTATATCGGGTTCGATATTTACTGCATCACCGATTTTTGCTGTGCCCAGCGTCGTTTTTTTTAGCGTCTCAGGTATTATCGTGGCGCTGAAGCTGTTTTCCTCCATACTCGCTATCGTCAAACTTATGCCGTCAACGGCGACCGAACCTTTGACTACCATTTGGTTGAGCAGTTCCCGCCCGGCTGCAAATTTTATATCGGCGAATTGCCCTTGTTTGTTGATTGCTTTAATCGTTCCTACCCCGTCGATATGCCCCTGGACGATATGTCCGCCGAATCGACCGGTGGCTTTCAGGGCCAGTTCGACGTTTACCGGCGATGAGGGTTTTAATCTGCCCAGATTCGACTTTGTGAGTGTCTCGCTGCTGATGTCGAATGTTGTGAGGTCGCCATCCAGCTTAGTGATGGTCAGACATACGCCGTTTATGGCTATACTATCGCCGATTTTGCCCTCATCGGCCAGTTTCCCAAGGTCTATGGTCAGCAAAAGCCCCCCTGCGCTTCGGCGAACCGACTTTACCGTGCAAATTGCCTCTATCAGCCCTGTAAACATTTGAAATTGACTCCGCCACACGGACGGCGGATCTTC
>DAOVNI010000305.1 GCA_030630315.1 Phycisphaerae bacterium
AACCGAGATGAAATAGAGGACGTGAGCAAACTCAAACCGGGCACAAAAATAATCATCCCGGAATAGATTCAAAACCAGGAAAAATCCTCACAATTGATGGCCAAGCCATCACAAAGCTTTTGCTGCTTCTTTGTCAACCAGCCAGGTAACCTTATTAAGAATTGGCCAAAGGGCGTGAATAGGATACCGCACTTCATCCGGCTCGCTGGTTAAAACCTCTTTCAAAATGCCGGCCTTTTCCGGGCCGGAAACTAAAATCGCCAAATGAGAGGCCGTACATAAAACCGGATGTGTCGAGGTTATCCTGTTAAGCTTCTCATCTAAAACATAAACAACACACGCCAGATCTTCGGTATCAAAACGTGCATAGGAATTCGGAAACAGCGAACCGGTATGCCCCTCGGCCCCCATGCCCAGCATAATCAAATCAAATTCAGGCCTCTGGTTTTCATCGAGGCCGAAGACCTCTCGAATGGTCCGTTCGTAGCGGGAGGCTGCAGCCTTGAAATCGTCATACTCAGTGGGGATTCGATGAATGTTCTGCTCTGGGATGGCAACTTTAGTCAAAAAGGTGTCGGCAGCCAGCTTGTAATTGCTCCATTGAGAATCGGCGCCAACGTATCGCTCGTCAACCCAGAACATCTGTATCTTGTCCCAGGGCAGAGAGCTGGCCTGCGGCACTTCGCCGAGCAGCTCAAAAAAACGCTTTGGCGTATGCCCCCCCGATATGGCCACGTAAAAGGCATCATTTGCTTTTATCGCCTTTTGCGCATCTGCAACAAAAAGCTCGACACTTCTTTGGGCAAGACTCTCAGGGTCGGAAGCAATTTCAACATTCGGTTTATATTTTGCAGTAGTCTCCATAATGTCACCGCCTTTGCTTCGACAAGGGCGCCGTTCCCACAGAAACGGGAAAGGCTAACACTTACCTGTAACCGTTAGCCGTTTCGTGAACAGCTAACAAATTTGTATAGAAAAACATCATCGCACCTCCACCTCCGAGCCGGTCTCATACGAAAAAATCCACCGCGACTTTGAATCACACCCACCCCTTCTATTGCACAAATGCAAACTATAACTATTATCCGCTTTTAGAGATGGTCTTACCAGAGAATTTTTAAAAAAATCCACTATTTGTTAACTCCCACCCCAAAAAGAACTTATAGAGCGATCCGGGGCAATCAGGTAATATCATCGACCTCCCACATAAACGCCTTTATGCCTTCCGAACCCCGTTCCTCTCTCATCCGGCGGACATTCTCCATTGCTTTTTTGGCCTTGCTCTGGTCGGTAACAACAAAGGTGCCGCAATTTATCCCGGGCCAAACGTCGGTATTCAAATGCGGTTCACTTGCCTTGCCTCTGCCTAAGGTATTCGGGAATTTGGTATAGCAGTCAATGCCCACAGACTCCAAAGCTTCATTCACTTCCTCATCCATCGCCGCATTGTGCACAATCAAAACAGCCTTCATAATTATCCTCTTACCTCCGAAGTTTTAAGACCTTCAAACACACTGTAAAGAGTCGGCATCAAAACCAGCGTAATGATGGTCCCGACAAACAGCCCGCCAATTATCGTTACGGCAAACGGCACCCAAATTTCGGAACCTTCCCCTCTTGACAAAGCCAGTGGCGTCAGAGCCAGCATTGTAGTGCAACTGGTACATACCACAGGACGTAATCTGCTGCGTCCTCCCTCGATAATTGCCGAATAGACATCAAGCCCGCGTCGTCGCAGTATGTTAAGATAACTAATAAGAACAATTCCGTCATTAACTACAATTCCGACAAGCATAATCAGCGCAAGAAAGCTGACAACACTCATCGCCTGACCGGCCAGGGCCAATGCGATAATTACGCCGACAATACCAAAGGGTATCGAAAGAAATATAATAAACGGGTCACGGAACGACTCAAACTGCGAAGCCATCACCATATATACCAATACCATTCCCAAACCCACCGCTGTTATCAGCAGCCTGAATGCCTCCTTCTTTTCTTTTTCAGCTCCAGCAAATTTATAGCCGAAACCCGGCGGTGCGGAAATCTTATCAAGCGCTTTTCTAACGTCCTTTGCCACCGAACCAAGGTCTCTGCCGCTGATTTCAGCGGAGACCGTAATATAACGGGCCTGGTCTTTTCGTTCTATCTTTGTTGGCCCCAGACCCTGCTGGATTTCAGCGATATTAGCCAGGCTAACCTGGCCGCCGCCGGGCATACTAATGGGCACATCTCGTAAATCTTCAATCCTGTCCCTGTCTTTTGGCTGAAGCCGGACTTCTACATCATATTCATCTCCGCCCTCGCGATACC
>DAOVNI010000044.1 GCA_030630315.1 Phycisphaerae bacterium
GAACAATCCATCCTTCGGGCCGTTTTAATAAAGTGCCGACGAATCTATTTTGTGCTCGTTCAAGAATCTCGACCACTTTGCCGCTGTACCGCATCTGCCCGCCGCGTTTACCTTTTTTTACAACCTTGGCGGCAACGATATCGCCCGTCATTGCCTCGCCTGTTGCGCTCGGCGGTATAAATAAATCACCGTGCAAATGGGGTTCGAGAGGCGTTATGAAACCAAATCCTTTAGGGTTAGCTCTGAATGTCCCTATAATTCGGCCCGACATCGAGGGCAGGCTAATCAAATTCCTCCCACCCACTACCACGTGCCCGGCCCGACGAAGCTCCTCAAAAGCCAACTTAAACTGCTGATAATCTTCCGAACTTACACCTAATGCCTTGGCTAATTGTGAAAGTTTCAGCGGTGCGTAATCAGTATGCTTCAATAACTTAACTATTTTTCTTTTGAAAATTTCAGGCATTTGACCAATCTACAAAAAACAAGAAAGCGCCCAACCGATTTTTACCCCGTTAGATATTGAACCTCACTCACTCTCTTCTCAATTTGCTGTTTCCATTAGATGATTTCATATCTAACGGGGTCTATATCGACTAAGCGCCGTATTTATCTGAAATAAAACCCCACACATAACTGTGAGGCATACTCCAGAAATAAAATCAACGGCTCTATTCGTTTGACCCGAATACCTTTTGTAAGGTCACTGCGGCTCTATTTTCACCACGTCCTTTGCTCGCGACCGCGGCGTTACTTTCAACTGCCGCAGTTTACCCTCCCGATACACGCCTTCTACCGTTGTGTTCATAGGCGCATGCAGCTTGAATTCAACATCCCATTCTTTCGGCCAGGCGCCAAACAGCAGTATTTTTCTGCCCTCGGTTTGCAGCAGCATCCTCTGCAGCGCCGTCATCGCCACGGCCCCGTGGTCCTGGTCGGGAATCCAATCATAGTTCGGCCCCCAGAAAGCCGGGAACCGGCTGCCCCCGTGTTTCGTCGAGAAATTCTTCGTCACAAATCTTGACGCGTCCCCCGCCAGACCAAGATACGCCGCCTGAATTGCTGTTTGATACCAACCTCCCGTCCCCTTGTGCACACGCCGGTTATATGTCTCAACACCAATCTCCAGACCGCCCTTGCCCACTCCAAAAAGCCGGTACGGAAATATAGCGTACAATTCCGGATTCTCCTGGTTTCGCTTCATACTATATTTCTCCGCCGGCAGTATAAAACGTTTGCCATTCTCTTCCTTCATCGGCACCGCCGGCAGGTCCGCGAGCGTCTTCTTCCAGGATTTGCGCTGCGCCCTCGTCGTCAAATCCGCCGGAAGTTCCAGCAGCCGGCCGAGTACATACCTCAGCCCCGCAACCTCCGGCAGCGGATTTACACACTCCCACCACGTCTCCAGCGCCTGAGATGGCTCGAAGCGAATCTTGCCCTTCTCGTCGCGCTCCCAGTGCTCATCGTAGAAAGTAACGGTCGCTTCAGCTAACGGCAGCAGTGTATCACGCAGAAACTTTTTATCCTGTGTAATGGCGTAGTAGTCTAACATCATCGCGGTTATTTCAATTCCGCCCTGCCACTCCCGCCGGATATACCGGTTAATCGTTTCAGGCCCTTTATGTCCCCACCCGTAATCGCAATTCCCATTTGTCCCCCAGAAGTACATCGTCTCCGGAAAGAAAGCCCCATCGTGCTTATAATAAATCCTTGTCTTGTCCTTACACAGCCCGAGGACATTCTTATACATCCGAAACAGCGGCTGCATCAGGTCGAAGTCGCCCGACGCCGGCATCGACCAGTAAGGTAGCCGCGTGTTTTGCCACCAAAACATCCCGCCCCAGCGCCGATAGTCACCATCAAAATGCTCATTACCAATCTGCGCATCGACCGTAAAGATTGAGCCGTTAAATTTGATAGGATATGCCCCCCTGCCCCCGCACGCATTAATCCACCGCTGCAAGGTGTAGCCGCGCGTGACCGTCTCAGCGTCTTCTGCGCCGCTGACGAAAATCCAGCTGCGGTTCCAGAACTCATCCCACCACCTCCTGTGTTCGGCACGCGCAGCCTCTAAGTCCAAGGCTTCGACCGCCCCTATCTGCCTGTCCAGCAGCTTGAACCAGCCGTCACGGCTTTGGGTCTGCGCCGTCAGCAGATAAATCGAAACCACAAAACGCCGCCGTACTTTACCTGATTTCAAAGTCACTGCGTCAACCTTTTTGAGCCCCTCGCCCTTGATACATCCGCCAAATGTACGACCCATAAGCGGGTCAGGATACTTACTAAGCAGCTCACCAAGGTGTTGGTTCTTTAGCGTTATCGGATAACAGGACTTCTCATTTCGATGATACCATACAATACGGTTGTCTTTGGCGGGCAAAATCATATCGGGATAAACGATAATCGGATAACCATTCTTGTCGTTACGAGTTAGCCCGCGGGCGCTGTTCGCCTCGTTTCCCTTGAGTTCACGCTCACCTCTGCGCCATACCTCAAGGTGTGTCTCGAGATTAAAACGCTGTTCACCCTCGGCTTCAACGCGTATGACCTGCCGATTGGCATCCACCCATACGCGCAGCTTTACCTTCCGCTCTGCCGGCCCCGCTGTTATCTCAATCTCCCCCTGCCGCAGCTTCAAAGTTTGCTTAAACGGCATCCCCTTTTCAAAGGGATTCGGCAACAGCTTCACCCGCACCAGGCCGAGTTTCAGTAAGCGCGCGTTCTCACTCCACGCATCGGTCTTACTAATATAAAAGAGAAGGTCGCCGCCTTCCTCGACCCAGACGTTCAGCCCGATATCGCCGTTACCTATTGGCATCGACCCCGACGAACCCTTGCTCGGCGTCCCCCAAACCACATTGTATTGACTCAACGGGTCTTCCGACCCCTCAGCCCCAATCGCAGCCGGGCAGATTCCCACCCACACTGAAAATATCAACAAAACTGATAGTCTGCTTTTTTTCTCCATTACCCTTCCCATCTAACCATCCTTTCTCATCATCGTTTAACTCCTAATACCGCTGGGCGTCAAGATCTGTTACCCCTCAAACGTATGTGCCACTCCTCAGACGACCGTCACACGAAGGTAGTTATCTCCTCCAGCGTTTTCTTTTGTATATCGGGTACCGTCGCCCCTTCAGCAGGATACCCAACCACTAACACCAAAAACAGCCGTTCGTTCTCCGGCCGTCCAAGTATCCGCTTCAGAAACCCTGTTCGGCTCGGCGTGTACGGCAGCGCAGCCAGACCCACGTTGTGAATCGCCGCGACCAACATCCCCGTGGCTATTCCAACCGACTCTCGCACGTAGTAATGTTTTACCTTCCGGCCATCCTCCAGCACACCGTGGTTCTGTGCGAATATCACTATCAGGTACGGCGCTGCTTCCAGGAATGGCTTTTGATAATCCGTCCCGAGAACCGATACTGCATCAAGCTGCTCCTCCCCGCCACCTCCGTGATAGAACTTGTACTCCTCCTTTTCCGCCGACTCACGTATTTGCCGCTTTACTGCAGCGTCACTCACCACCACAAAGGACCACGGCTGCATGTTCGCTCCGCTTGGCGCAGAACCCGCAGTGAGCAGGCACTCCTCAATCACCTCACGCCGCACCGCTCGGCTCGAAAAATTGCGCACGCTCCGCCTTCGCTGCATATCGCTGCGGAAAGAAGCCGCGCGCTGCCGCATCTCCTCCTCCGGATATTCATGGTAACAAGCCAGTGGAACGTATTTTACTCCTGTCATAATACCTCCCGCACAATCTCATCCTATTCCCGTCACCCCCTTCACGGTTAGCCCCCCATCTCTCTTTATGTAAAAAACCGCGACGCCCCGCGTCGCTTCCATATCGGTTAGCCACCAGCTCTGCTGGGGGTCAAAATGTATTTTTCCCCGTCCTCTCGGCGGGGGCGCAAACTCAGCGACGCCAATTCTTTGCGTCCGCTGCAGCGCCCTGTTGGACAGGAGCTTTTCCGGGCCAGCTCCAGTTCTTTAGATCATCACTCCATGCAATCCCTAAAGAGCAATTAGCATCCACATTATCCTGGGTCTTCTTCTTCCCTGGGCCGCCACCATGAAAAAACATCAGGTATTTTCCAATGCGACGTTCTTTTCGTAAATCCAGCACAACTCCCGCCGTAATTCTGTTTTCCGCCCAGGGCCACTGCTGCTGGCCGAGTGTGATTAGACCGTTGACATCACGCCATTGTTTCAAATCCTTCGAGCGCTTGACTCCGATGCCATTGCCGGGAGAATGAAAGAGCACATATTCGTCACCGTCAGCGAGAACGCACACGTTTTCACCGCTATCGGCACGCCCGAAATAAGTCCAGTTCGCCAGATCGTAAGACCACGAAAGACTCACCCCGTTTTGTTTATAAAAGCACCACCACTTGCCGCGCTCATCCTTGTCTTCAATAAGGTACGGGTCAATCATTCGCCCCATCTGCTCCACAGAAATGGCCGGACCCTTGACCCGCAGCAGCTCCGGTTCGCTCCAGCACAGCAGGTCCTTACTCCGCATGACGAACAAACGGGCGTTTCCGTCGGCCCAGCGCAGCTTCTCACCCCGCCGATACTCCAGCCGCGGATACGTCTGCAGGCACAGAACCCAGTCGTCCGCAAATCGCACCACATTCCCTGGACTTGAGAAGTTGCGGTGCTGTCCCTTCGGCGTGATGATTCTGGGCGTTGACCAATCCTGCAAATCGCACGATGTACTAACAGCCGTGTACGAGTAGATCAGGCCATCGGCTTCCGTTCGCACGAGAGTATAAAACAGATAGAATGACCCGGCATGATAGAGCGCCGCCGGGTCACGGTAGGCTATTCTTGAATCGCCCTGCAAAACAATAGGTGACTTGATTCTGTAAAAGTCAAGTGCTGCACCAAGACTCGTATTTCCACCCGATACCGCCTGTGCAACAAACAATCCAACAAAAAACCATATAAATAATACCTTCTTACCAAACATGGTCCTCTCCAACGTCAAAGCTCACCGGCGCGGCTTATCCGTGTTCTCTGCAGGGTTTAGTTGTTCACTTTGTCGTTGCGCAGCCAGCCAATCGTCCCACATGGCATACGCCTCTTCGACCAGTACAACATGAACCAAATCCTTCTCAACAAAAATTGCATGGTGGTACTTGCTGTAGTTTAACACCTTCACGCCACGACGTAAGGCTGATAGAGCGGTATGGCCTGTTTGCCCCGAGACTATGTGGTCTTTATCTTTTTGCAGGATACTGTCACTCAACCGTACCGCGATTCCGGCTTTGTCACCAACATGGGCAAAATAGCCCTCGACCGGAAGTGAAGGTAGCCTCGGCAACTCCTTATCCCTGAGCACTTGATACGTCTCCGGCGCCGAGACCTTTGCCAAAGTCTCCAGAACTTCCACGTGGTGACTGTTAGGTTTCCTCTTCTTCAGTTCGCTGAGTATTCTTTCAACTGTTGGAGGGTTCCCAATTCGCGCCAGGGCGAGAGTAGCCGGGGAGTAGTCCGAATATCGGCCAGTATCAAGCATTGAAAGAAGCTCCGGGATCGCTTCTTTTGCTTCGAGCAAGCCAAGCTGTGTTGCCGCCACATGTTCGAGGTAGTCATATTTTTTCTTTGCGATTCTCTTCCTTAGAAGCGGTATCGCCTTTCCGGACTTTAGCTTGCCGAGTAACCTCATGGCGTCGGCCTTGATGTTGGCGTCCGTTCCTCTGTCAGCTACCACCACGCGTCCGCTCTCGAGGAAGGAAATCACAGAGGGCTCGATTGGCGTGGCGTCGACTTCTGTAAGACGACTAATCATCGAATCGCGGAAGGCGCCATCGCTTTCTTTGAGCCAATTCATTACGAGGGGAAAAACCCGGGAGTCCTGCCACTTAGCGAGAACTGCAAGAACGTAACGGTTAATATCACGCCATGGCCGATTCTGCACACATGAACTGTAGATCTGATCCGCACATTGCTTTGCATCAAGGTTGAACAGGGCCCATACCGCCCAGTGCTGTATCCTGCTATCGCTTGCTGACAGGAGCTGCCTGATATGCGGGACAGCATCAGTTCCGTTGACTGCCACAATGTCCTTAAGGGCATAATAGTACTTCTGGGGATCGCTGAAAGCAGGAATCAGGTGGGGGACGGCCAAAGGTGATTTCAAATCAACCAAGATCCTCAAAGCCGTATGGGAGACATCAAAAGATGGGCTTTCTGCGAACTCAGATATGGCTCGATCGATCCCAGTGGGGCTGTGTATTTGGCAAATGTATTGTACCTTGTGGAGCAGACGATTTATATCACGATCCGAGAATTCTCCAGCCAAGCCTTCCAAGGCGTTTTGCAGGATAATCGAGTAATCGCTATCCGTAAGTGCGTAACGCAGAGACGGGCGTCGAACATCATCATCACGCTCAATAACAACGAGCTCGTCGATCAATCCGAACCGAACATTTGGGTCCTCAGATTGTATGCGGCAGAGGAGATCCGGCACAGTGGTGGCTGCCTGCTCAGAAAGGACGGGGACAGATGGTCGAGCATACAGACATTGGCTGATTGCCAGAAGAATGGTGAGGAGCTGCCCTATATAACAGCGATGTGAATCCTTTATCAGTCTCATCCCAATTATTCCCAACACTGGATATATGCGTCGGTTTCGCAAAGCAAAGACATCCGCTTAATCGATTAATTAGTCGACTTCTGTTTCTTGGCGGTCAATCGAATCGCTATATATGGAATGAGGAAGCCCACAAACACAAGTATCTTGAGCAATCCCATCCCACAGTAATTCATTACATCGAACTCGTGCCTGGTTATGTCGAACATCGCGCTATGAAAATCATACATCCACCCACCTGCGGCTAAGAACAACACGAACCAAACCAGCAGCAGCACAAAGCCATATATGAAACATCTTAGCAGCACACCTGTAATAAAGCGTGTATCCATTTCTTTACACCTCCAAATCTGATTCTATCGCCGCTCAGGACCGGACTCTGCACCTCTTATGTCACGACCAGCACAATATTTATGATTGTCGTCTAACGTCTTGCGGCTCATAGGTGACGTTTTACCCCTTTTTTGCCTTGAGACTGTTAAGTCGCCTGGCAAGGCGTGATTTCTTTCGTGCGGCTGTTCTTTTATGCATTGTGCTGGTAGCTGCGGTTTTGTCCAGCTTGTGGACAATAAGCCGGTATTGCTCCTCCGCCGCTTCTATGTCACCGCCGCTCAAAGCCGTCTCAAAATGCTTAATTTGTGTCTTTACCTGGCTTTTGCGTGCGCGATTAATCGTCCTTCTTTTGGCATTTTGTTTCACTCTTTTTTTCGCTGATAACGAATGTGCCACTGTATTCTCCTAAAAAACCATTGTTGCTTCATTCACAAACACCCATAAACATTTACTGAGAAGTCGGCTCAGTCCCCTCTCAACTTATCTACTCGCTGCCGCACATCCTTGTATCCGAAATCAAGCTGAGCAATCTTGCGATAAATCTCCAGCGCCTTTTCCATATCACCCTTCTGCTCATAAGAGCCCGCCAGATTGTACCGCAATTCCTTGGCGACACCGTCATCTTTTATCTCGTAGGCCTCTATCGCCTGCGTAAAAACATCGATCGAATCTGCAAACCAGCCCTTCATATAAAAGCAGTACCCTATTTTATCCATCGATGGAATCTTTCGTCTCGGGTCTTTCTGCGCCTCCTGGAACAAAGGTATTGCATCGTCATACTGTTTATTCCGAACCAAACGAACACCATATTCGTACTTGGCCTGCAGGTCGGTCGGATAGTTCTCCACACACAGCCGATAGTGCTCTAATTCCGTGCTGTCTAATTGTGCCGACAATTCTGCGACCCTGGCCTTGGCTTGCGCCTCGTCCGCCTTAGTCTCAAGGGCTGCTTTCGCCTGCCTTATCTTGCGCTTGAGCTGTTTTATTCTGAACAGCCCTGCCCGCTGCTCAAAGCTAAAATCGCTTTTACTCTTATACGCATTTTCCAGCAGCTCTATCGCCTCATTCTCAGCTTCATCGTTTCGCAAATCCGACAGCGCCTGGGCCAAATTAAATATGTGCTTCGGCAGATTGGGGTCCTCCGCCAGCCCCTTCCTGGCCTCTTCAACTGCCAGGACCCGGTAGTCCTCCGTCTTGACAACACCCTCCTGGGCGTGAAGTTTCTCCTGCGCCTCACGGTCCTTGATGGACTGCCTGAAATCACCGTCCTGGTCATACTTGCCTCTAACAACAGTCAGTTCGGCTGTGAGGTTCTTAAACTCGTCCGCTAATTCGCCGTCCTCCGGTTTAAGATGAGAGGCATGTTGGCACGCTATTATCGCTCTGTCGAATTCTCCAATCGCTTTATAGGAATCTTTTAACAGCAGATATGTTTGTAAAGATGGTTTGCGAGCTGCGTTATTTTCCTGAAACGCCAAATCAGCAATCCATTTAGCCGTTTTTTTGTAATCCCCTGCCACCGCCGCTTTTAGCATCGCCTCGGCATAAGGCAAATGGCCGGGGTCCTTCGCTAAAAGGTACTCGGCGTTAAGCATCTGCTCAAGAGGCGTTTTACCTCGAAGACGCTTCATTCTTTCCATCATCGACGGCTTCTTACCGCCCTTCCCCTGCCTGACCAGCGCCAATTCGTGAAGCGGTATATGGCCGTGCTGCAGCGCATCAGGGGTGCATCGCAGCCCTTCAAGGTACATGTCGATAGCGTAATCGAAATTATTTGTCTCCGCTACCTTCCGGGCTCTTTCAAAAAAAACCGCCGCCTTAACAGACTCTCCGATACCTTTTTCTTCCATACCTTTTGACCAATTCCTTTTTCTGATGCCTCATTTAACCCGCTTATCCTAATCCGCCGCTCAAATTTGTCAACAATAAATACTTGTATAAAAAGTCAAGCTGTGATATATACCCTCAAGCGTATCTCTTGAAGCCGGATATGAGATACGAAACACCAGATACGAGTTTAGGGAGAACTAATATGGTAAA
>DAOVNI010000131.1 GCA_030630315.1 Phycisphaerae bacterium
CGACTATAAAGGCCAGCACCAGCGACAGCTCATAGCTCATAACCAGTTTCATTTCCCTGCTTGTGCCGACCGCGGCGTGGGGACTGGCGCTGGCGCTGCTGCCGATGATCAATGCCAGTGAAGGCAGCACCATAAGATAAATCGCTACAATGATGTCACCAACAAAGGGCTTTGCCGGGACGAAAGCTATCCGCCAAAACATTATCGAAAGCAGCAGCACCCCCGCCATCCCGACAAGCGGTGCTGCCATAAATACGGCTTTTTGAGCCTCCTGCGGCACAAGGATTTCCTTGCCCATCAATTTTACAACGTCATAAAACGGCTGAAAGAGCGGCGGACCAACACGCCACTGCACAAGGGCGCTGACCTTACGCACTATCCAGGACGCAATCAGGCCGAGAACAACTGTACCTGGAATAACAACAATCCAGAACAAAACATTTAATGGGACACTCATTTCTTTGCCTTTTCCTTTTCCCTCAAAAATGGCTCCCACAAAGTACCGCCGGAGACTTTAACGACAATATCTTCAAAAACCTCTACCAAATCACCCTTCACGGCAACTTCTTTGTAATCTATACTTCCATCCTCACAGGTAGTAACACACAACGGCTTTTCATCCTTTCCCAGCCTGCCTTTGCACACATCGCAAACGCTGCTGGGAAAAGGTATCAAATCGGTGTATATCGTTCCAAACGGACAGGCTATCGCACAGGTGCCGCAGCCGGTGCACAACATATTCGCCCGTTTAAGAATGCCGGCATCATCATTTTCTGTCGGCACCTTCTCTAAAGCCCCCCGGGGACAGGCCTCGATGCACGGGGCGGCTTCGCACCTGCGACAAATCAAGGCAAAACGAATCATTTCCAATAGCGAGTCGATTCCCTTGTTTTCAGGGTGATGCTTATATGAACACTGCACTTCGGATTCGTCCTGAAGTTTACATTCTGCCAGATCGATTATTAACTTCGCACCCATAATTTCGTATCTCGTATTTCGTATCACGCTTTACACGTGACGCATTTTAATCCCAGATATTAGGATATTGTTTTATTTGCTCATAGGTAAAAACCGGGCCATCCTTGCAGACATAATATTTGCCGAGCATACAATGGCCGCATTTACCTATTCCGCAACTCATATTTTTTTCCATTGAAAGATAAATATTCTCAGCTGGAAATCCGAACTCCAACAATTTTAAGGTGGCAAATTTCATCATAATGGGCGGTCCGCAAACCACCGCCACGGCGTTTTTAATGTTCACATCCTTCGGCGACAGTATCGTGGTTACCACGCCGACGTTGCCGTCCCACCCTCCGTTTGCCTCGTCAACGGTAAGTTTAATATCGACGCCTTTAATTTTTTGCCAGGAGCCGAACAGGGTGTTCTTGTAGATAAAATCATCAGGCGTTCTGGCTCCGAATCGGCAAACTACGGATTTGAAATCTTTTATTCTATCGACCAGGGTCAAAAATAGAGACCTGATTGGCGCCAGACCTACACCGCCGCCAACAATGTAAACTTCCTTGCCGACAAAATCGTCAATCGGATAGCCGCTGCCGAACGGCCCGCGAATACCAACATTTTGTCCCTTGCTGCACCGGTGTAATAAAGCCGTCACCCGCCCGGCTTCCATAATAGTAATTTCCATCTTCTCACTATCAGCCGGCGACGAGGAAGGGGTAAACGGCGCTTCGCCCTCACCCGGCAGGGTCAGCTCCACAAACTGACCTGTTTCAAACTTGAAATCTTCTTCCGGCACAACGACAAAAGTTTTAATCGTTGGAGATTCATCTATAATGTCAACGATTTCGCCGTTTACAGGTTGGTACGGGTTTTCGCTCATTTTGCAATTTTCGCTTTTTTCTTACCTTTACCTTTAGCTTCTTCACTCAATTTTCGCAGTATCGTTCGGATATCCCCTCCACCCGCACAACCATCGATGCACCTTCCACAGCCGACACACATATTGATACCGTATCTATCGAGAAAATAAACAAACTTGTGCAGAAGACGGTGTTTGATTCTATCGCCGAGTATTTTATAGGGATTCGCACCGCCGGCCACAGCGGCATAGCCAACCCTCATACAACTGTCCCACATCTTCATCTTGGCAAAGTAATCCTTCTGCGTGGTATCATAAAGATAGAAACAGTGACAGGTGGGACAGACCCTCGTACAGGCCTGGCATTCGATGCAATTTTGCGCTTCGACATCAAAAACGTCGGAATCCTGACTGTTTTCCACGATTTCTTTGATTGGCGCATCAAACCGGAGTTCGGCATTGTTTTGCTCAAGCTGATTTTGCGTCTCAGCCCTGTTTTCGTCTCGCTCGGCCAAAGCGCCATCAGGCACATCGCTGAAAAGCTCCGAGTGCTTTTCTATAAAATCTCTGCCTTTTTGTGAACCGGCTTCGATAATAAAGCCGTCCTTTACTTTCGAAACATTCAAATCGAATCCGCTCTGCGCAAAGGGCCGTCCATCAAAAAGGTTGCAGAAACAACTCTCGCCCGGCTCGGAGCAATCGGACAAGATTATAAACATATTCTCACGTCGCGCCACATAAAACGGGTCCCGAAACTCCTCCTCTGCAAAAACCTTGTCCAGGATTTCGATGGAGCGTAAATCACAGTCCTTAAGACCGAATACAGCGAACGGTTTTACCTCCTCGGGCTCAGCCGCCTCGGGGAAAATTGCAGCCAGCTCACGCAGCGGAAACAAAAACTCCTTTATCGGCGTACAAGTGCGTATGTTATTAAATTCCACCGGCGTCTCAGCAGAAGGGTCGTATCTACTATATACGTAATGCTCTCCGGTTTTCTTCGGAACATAAAGTTCCATCCCTTCGGCCACAGCATCCAGGAATGGCTTTAACTTACTTATAAAGACGGTTTCCATCTTTTTTTTCACCTACGCTTTAGCAACTCAACCTGCCGGGATATAATACGGCAGACGAGCAAGGTCCATCGCAATATCAATAGTTATTACTTTGACTTTCTTGGGCACTGTAATATGATGTGGAGAAAAATTCAAGATACCCCTTACGCCTGCTTTGACCAGTGCGTCGGCTGTCTGCTGAGCGGCATCTCGGGGAACGGTTATAATCGCAAGGTTGATTTTACGTTTTTTCAACGTCCGCAGATTTGAAACGTCTTCAATCGTGATGTTCTTCATTTTCCTGCCGATTTTTTTAGGACTAATATCGAAAGCTGCAGCGATGTCGAAACCATATATTCCAAACCCCGGATATGCCAGAATAGCCAAGCCCAAATTACCAACTCCAACTAAAGCCGCCCTGCGGACAACGTTAAGTTTGAGGATTTTATTAATTTGCTTTATGAGCTTTTGGATGTTATAACCGACTCCGGGGGTACCACCAAAGTCGCCGAAATAGGAAAAATCCTTTCTTATCTGCGAGGGATTAATGCCAAGGCAACCAGCCAGATTTCGGCTGGATACGTTTTGTTGCCCCTGTTCCGACAAAAACAGCAGCCCCCTGCGATAAATCGGCAACCGCCGAATAGTCTCATCCGGAATCTTATGGTACCTCATAAGTTATACTACGGCTATTTAGCACTTGAGTTCACATTCACAAACTTGGAATTATAGCTTATAGAACGATTGTCAGTCAAGGAAGTTTGCCTGTTTAGTTAATAAAATATCCTTTGCTTAATTTCTTTATAGATATGAAGTTACCGCGTATATCCAAAAAAGTGCAAAAAAATATAAATTTTTTTAATTTTACGGCACACCAATAGCTGAATTGTATAATGGGAAAGTCGAGAACTTAAATCAAAGTTGCAACAACACCGCTTAACCGTTAAAATGAATCACCAAAACAAATATCGCAATGTAAGGAGGTTACTATGACGAAAAAAAACGCCTGGCTTTCGACCGTGGCTTTGGTCTTTATGCTGTTAGTTTCAACCGGCTGCACACCAGGCACGGCTGACGTGTCGGTCGCGGTTGATGCCGTGACTATCGTCAGCCCAAAAGACGCAACGGAAGCCGAACGTTTGGCGGCAAAGGAGATTCGCCGTTATTTGTATCTGCGGACGGGCAAGCTGCTGCCAATCGTCCGGAGCAGCGGAAAGCTACCTTCTAAAACCTGTCTGGTTGTCGTCGGACAAAAAAACCGGCCTGCTATCAAAGCATTGATAAACAAAGACGCAAAGCTAACGTCTTCCGTGCGCTCGCTGGAACCTCAGCAATATCTGCTTAAGACCCTTAACTATAGAAGACCGCAGGCAATACTAATTACCGGCGGCGATTCTATCGGGACGCTCTATGCTGCTTACCGATTTGTCGAACATTTTGGTGTGCGTTTTTATCTTCACGGCGACACTATCCCGGATAAGCGCATTGCTTTGAAAATGCCCGACCTAAACGAAAAGGGCAAACCTTTATTCAACCTGCGCGGCATTCAGCCATTCCATGATTTTCCCGAAGGGCCGGACTGGTGGAACACCGATGACTACAAAGCCATCATTGCGCAGCTACCCAAGATGCGTATGAATTTCTTCGGATTACATACATATCCTCAGGGCGGTGCGGGACCGGAGCCGACGGTCTGGATCGGTATGCCGAGAGAATTCAACCAGGATGGAACCGTTAAGTCCAGCTACCCATCGCGGCATTTTACTACGGCGAATGTTACCGGCGCCTGCGGCTACAAACCAACAAAGACGAGCAATTACACTTTCGGTGCGGCGCAGATGTTTGAACGCGATGACTACGGCCCGGACTATATGCGCGGAATGAACCCCTGGCCGCAGCTTTCTAAGGAAAAAGCCAACGAATTATTTAACCGCATGGGCGAGGTGCTCAAAGAGGCCTTTGAGTATGCCCACGCCCTCGGCGTCAAGACCTGCGTGGGGACAGAAACGCCGCTTATCATACCGGACATCGTAAAAGAGCGCATTAAAACTATGGGCAAGGATCCATCCGACCCGGCTGTTGTGCAGAAGGTTTATGAGGGTATGTTCCAGCGAATCACCAAAGCGTATCCGTTGGATTATTACTGGTTCTGGACGCCTGAAGGTTGGACGTGGGGGAACCCGACAGACAAGCAAATTGAAGCTACGCTGGCCGATTTCCGCGCTGCGATTGCGGCGGCCGAAAAGGTCAAGGCACCGTTTACACTGGCGACGTGCGGCTGGGTTCTGGGACCGCCGAAGGACCGAGCGCTGTTTGACAACGTGCTGCCCAGGGAAATGCCTGTAAGCTGTATCAACCGCAATGTCGGCTTTGCGCCGGTCGAGCCGGGCTTCGCCAACATCGAGGGCCGACCCCAATGGGCTATTCCGTGGATGGAGGACGACCCGGCTATGATTATCCCGCAGCTCTGGGCCGGTCGGATGC
>DAOVNI010000039.1 GCA_030630315.1 Phycisphaerae bacterium
AGACAACTCGGGCAACGCCTACGTCACTGGAAGCGTCAGCGACAACGCCTTCAAGATCACGCCGGATGGGGTCATCACCAAGATCATCGACTCGACTGGCGACGGCATGGGGAACACGCTTGACTATCCGCGCGGCATCGGCGTAGACGACTCGGGCAACGCCTACGTCACTGGAAGCGTCAGCGACAACGCCTTCAAGATCACGCCGGATGGGGTCATCACCGAGATCATCGACTCGACTGGCGACGGCATGGGGAACACGCTTGACAATCCGTGGGGCATCGCCGTAGACGACTCGGGCAACGCCTACGTCACTGGATCCTCGAGCGACAACGCGTTCAAGATCACGCCGCCTGATCCTGACATTGACCAGGATGGCGACGTTGATTTTCAGGATTTTGCAGCCCTTGCCTCTGAATGGCTTGAGGTTGACTGTAGTGAGCCAGACTGGTGCAGCCGAGCGGATATTGACTACTCCGGTGACGTTGGTTTTTCAGATCTGCAGATTCTAACAGAAAACTGGCTTGAAGGGATATAGTAACCCGAACAAATCGTAAGGCAAACTGAAAGCACAAAGAACATCATAAATAGTGGCATTCACGTTTCTTTACCCTCTTTTTACTCGCTCTTTCCCCGTTGAATCGCTTCGGATTTAGTGCTTCGAATTTTGGTTGCGGCCAAAGGCCGCCCCAGCTTCTCTGCGGCTTACCAATTTTCAATCAAATCTGCGGGTAGCTGGAACCTAAAATCGAAAAATCTAAAAATTTTTTATCTCCTTTTCTTACATCAAGTTACGAGAATCAGAAATCGAGAATCGAGCACTATTTTCGACTCAAACGCGCAGGTTCGCCCAATTATAGAGGGTCGTCTTTTTTGCCCCCGGCCGAAAACAGGCCAAGATTCGTAAATGGTAAATAGTCAATCGTACATCGTAAATTCGGAGTACTCATGACCACCGAAGCCCAAATTTATGCCATAGGTACTTGTGCCGTAGGCATCCCCCCAAACCGCCTATCCAGCCTAACTTGTCAACCAATTACGAGTCTTTTATGCAAAACAAACCCAATCTTGTCCGCCGTAGGCGGATTGCAAATGAACGTATCCTCTTTAATAACAGTGGATTATGAAAATAAATGGCAGCGGAGAGTCCGAAAAAACAAACCCAATTCAAACCCAATTTCCGAAAAGCCAAAATGCTCTAAAAAAGGATTATACAGCATCAGGTCGGGCAGTGGCGGGAAAAAACAAAAGCCCCTATTCTATACGGGCTCAGGAAAATGGGCGGTACTGGACTTGAACCAGTGACCTCCTGCGTGTCGAGCAGGCGCTCTAGCCAACTGAGCTAACCGCCCCCGATGTGTTTAGCATAGTATGGGTAAGAAAACGCAAAAATCAAGCATTTTTATGCAAAACTGCCTTCCAAAAAAAATGAGCTGCAAAGCCAACGTGGGAGCGTGTTCGACCGGCCTTCCCTGTCGGTGAACGTAAGATTAGATAGTAAAGTAAGTTACAGCAGATTTTTGCAGCCAATAACAGGACCTGAGAATGGCTCAATACAAACTGTTCGCCTTAAACGACAGCAATTATCACTTCAAGTTTCTTCTAATAACGACTGCAGCCGAAACCGTTCGTTGGACATTGCCGCTTGAAACCGTAATTGAAATCTGAACACTCTTAACGTAAACAATTGCATCTTCGGTCGCTGTATTCTTTTTGAAAGTCATAGCAGTAACATTGTCACAAAGAACATAATTACTGCCGGACAAATTATCAATCAGATAAAGCTTGTTGTCCCCATTGTTATATCGATAAGTTATATCATCGCCGTCGGCGGTAATAAGTGTGCATTCATTGTCTGGGCAGTTCGGGTCAGCAGCGCTTGCCGTTCGCAGCTGGCTGGTTATTCGAGACAACGCCTGACGGGCGCTGTTGATTGTTTTAAAGATGTCCTCGTTTTCACCGTAATTTATAATCGAGGCGTTAAAGGCCACAGCCACCGCCACAAGCAACAGGCCTGTTATTGCCAAAACAAGCAGCAATTCTGCGATGCTAAAAGCACGTTCGTTGCTCGTGTTTCGTATGTCGTATTTCGTATATCGCATTTGGCTTCACACCTTTTAATATCGGGCCCGAATCCAGCTTGCCGAGAGGATTTTCCGAGAGTTCAAAAAAACCTTTGCAGTTACTCTTATGAAACTGCTGTCATAAGCGACAACCTGCTCGAAGTTACTTTCGCTCACGTTTTCAACTGTAATTTGTTCGCTAAACGCAGCGAAGTCGTTTAAACTTTCTCCGTCTGCATTTATTGGCGGCGAAAACGTTACACCATCGAAATGTTCCAAGCCGTACAAATCGTCGTAGTTGACCGAGATAGAACGTTCCCTTACCTGTTCAACGAGAAACTCAGCGGTTGACAAATTCGTCCCGGCAGCGTTAGCTTTTGTAAAAGCAATGTTGGCGGCAACCAGAGACGCAATTGCAAGACCTACCAGTATTACTGCAATTAACACCTCAATGAGCGAAAACCCGCTATTCAATTGACGATTGACAGTTGACAATTGACAATTTCTCCTATTTGCCCATAACAAGACTGGACATCTTAAATATCGGCAGAATAATACTCATCGCGATAAAGCCGACCAGAACACCCATCACGACTATCATAATAGGTTCTATCATTGACGTTACCATTTTTATAACAGTTTTGAGCTCTCTTGCGTAATAATCGGAAACATCCCTTAGCACGTCGCTCATCGTACCTGAATCCTCGCCGCTTCTTACCATTTGCACCACGTTGCTGGGCATCAGATTATACCGGCCCAGAGACGATGCGATTTTCTTTCCCTGGCGAACATCCGCATAGACACCAAGCCACATATCTTTATAAAGAACGTTTCCCGATATTTGGGCCGTGACCGAAATAGTATCAAGAATCGGCACGCCCGCTCTCATCAGTACACCCATCGTGTGCAGGCTCCTGGTTATATAAAGACTTCGGCACAGCGTCTTTATCAGGGGCAATACCAATTTCGTCTTATCCCACCATAACCGCCCAACACTGGTGCCGATAAAATACAAAAATCCCCCCAGCAGCCCTCCAACAACCGGTAGAATAAAAAACCAGTAACCGCGCAGAAAAGCACTGCTGGCCATTAAAATCTTAGTGGAAGCGGGCAGCAAATGCTCCTTGCCCGCAAATATCGCCGTAAATCTCGGCAAAACAAAACACAGCAGGAAAATGGTCACAAATACCGCCATAACCGCTATAATAATCGGGTAAACCATAGCCCCTCTAACCTGTGAGCGAGTTTCGGCTTCCCCGTCCAGATACTCTGCTAATTTTTGCAGCATACTACTCAGCGAGCCGCTAATCTCCGCCGCTGCCACCATATTTATATAAAGATTGCTGAATACCTGCGGATGCTCGGCAAGCGCCTGCGAAAAGCTCTGTCCGGCTTCGATTTGATTTTTCAAATCAGTGATGATTGCCTTGAATTTCGGCTTCTCCTGCTGCTCTGCTATTGACTCAAGCGAATCCTGAAGGCTGATACCGGCCCGGACCATAACTGCAAGCTGATTCGTAAAGTTCAGAATATCCTTCCGGCTCGGCCCGAACTCAATGCTGAAATTCCGTATCTTTTGCAGTTTGCTTGTTTGCTTGCTCTCCGGAGAACGTTTGGCCGCAATTTTTTTGCGCTGTTTTTGTTCCGCTTGTGTTTGAGCTTGCTGCTGATTTTCTGCAACTGCAGCCGCACCTTCATAATTTCGCCAGGATTCTTCGGACATATTCTTAACCCTTCATTTCACGAAATATCAAAATCCGAAATCCGAAACAAATTCGAATGCGGATACGCACGCTTCTGACAGGCGTGACAAAAATTCAAAATTCTAAACGTTTTGGTCATTTGGACATTCGAATTTTGATATTGTTTCGTGCTTCGAATTTCGTGCTTCGTGCTTTTCATGGTCCCCTCTTTGTGAATTTGTGGGCCCTGCAGCTCAGGGCAAAATCGAAGCCCCTTCAGGCGGCTGGACAACTTCAAACCGCTCCATAGGGGTAAGCACCTTCTCCATCCTCCCCGGATTGGTTGCCCGTGCAATTGCCTCTTCCCTGTCCAGGTAACCCTTGAAATACATATCGGCAACGCTAATATCCATATTCTGCATCCCCACCCTGCGGGAAGTCTCAATAATATTGGGTATCTCGTAGATTCTGTTCTCACGAATACAGTTTCTCACCGCCGAGGTGCACAGCAATATCTCCGTACACGGTACCATCCCCGGCTCATCTACCCGCTTGAATAATGTCTGCGAAATAACAGCCTGTAACGTATTAGCCAGCATCGTTCGAATCTGATTCTGTTGATTTGCAGGATAAATATCTATAATACGCTCAACAGTCTGAGAGGAATTAATAGTGTGCAGCGTACTAAAGACAAGGTGCCCGGTTTCAGCAGCGGTAATTGTCGAGCTTGTAGTTTCCAGGTCTCGCATTTCGCCGACCATAATGATATCGGGGTCCTGCCGCAATACGTGCCTCAGGCCTGATGCAAAATCCGGACAATCAGAACCGATTTCACGTTGTTCTATCATACTCATTTTGTTCTCTAACGCATACTCAATAGGGTCTTCCAGCGTAATTATGCGTTTCCTGTACTTTGTATTTATCAATCCTATCGTCGCAGCGAGTGTCGTGCTTTTACCGGAACCGGTATGGCCGGTCACGAGAACCAAACCCCTTGGCAGGTCCGCAAGCTCCTTGACTATCGACGGGAGGTGCAATTCGTCTATCGAAGGAATCTGATTCGGAATCACTCTAAACGAAATCGCAATCGTATCACGTTGATAATGAGCATTGACGCGGAACCGATGACCATCATCGATGGCCGTCGAAAAATCAAGGTCTCTTTTCACTTCAAAGATTTTGAATCTTTCCGGCCCGATCATAGCAACAAGTATTTCTTTTACATCTTTATTGCTGACGGCAGGGAATTCCATATCGAGCAATTCCGTATTCCTGCGCAATATAGGAGACATCCCAACGTTGATATGCACATCGCTGGCCTTCTTCTCTATCGCTTTTGCCAATATGGTTTTTACACCTACCATATCACAATCCCTTTAAGGGCACTTTCAAATACAAAGAGCAGTTTCATCCCGTTAGAAATTTCCTATTTTTGTACCCCGTTAGGTTCCCGTTACAGGATTTCTAACGGGATTCATTCCGACAGCTTCAATACAATTTCCACGTCTCCACACTTGAGCTTAACGAAACCATCGCCAATTTGACAAACCCTAAAACCTCTTATTGAATCCCCCTCATAGAGGATACTATCATCAATCATACAGCAATTGCCCTGGTCGGATTGCATAATGCTCAAAAGCTGCAGGTTCTTTGTTTGTTGTCTTAGCTGCTGTCGCCTCATCCTTTCCGCCTCACTATCGTAATCTCTTTCTTCGGTATCGGAAGTTACCTTCACATCGCCCAAAAACGTCTCAAGTTCAAACGGATTTTTCACGAGCTCATTGGCCTGCACCTGTGGCACGTCCGAAAACTCATAAAATTTCTTAACTATCTCATCCATCCGGTTAAACATTTCGGACCTGACCCCGGTAAGACGGGTGATCGCCGTCTCAATCTGCGCCTCTTCCGTGCCAACGGACGCTGCCGCTGTTTGAGACGCGCTCTTTTTTATCATCAACCAAAGACTCAACAGACCTATACCAAACAAAACAGCAAGCAGTATCGTGGTCTTGCGAACTTGTTTTCGCTGAGTCGCTACGGTCAGATATTCTTGCTCTTGTGTCTCCTTGGTGCCATCAGCCGGTTTCTTGCCGGCGGCCTCAGGCGGTTTTGGCACCAACGAATCTTCAGGACCCTGCTCCCGCAAAAAAGATAACATAGCTAAGCTCCACTAAAGCTGGTAATTGGTAACTGGTAATTGGTGAGTAGTAATTGCTTACCATTTAACCAATCAACCATTTAACCAATTACCATTTATCCGGTTTTACTCTGGAAAAATATACTCACTATAAAAGCAGCCGTTATTTGTCCCTCGCCCTTCGTTTGTTTCTTTAACTCAAGCTCGCGGATTTTCATTATCCGAGGAAGCTTCTCAAGCTCCAGCAGGAACGAATAAAACGAATTAAAATTCCCTTCTAATTCCATTTTCAGCGGCTGTTCAATATAACCGCTGTTATCCTTTTTCGTCAGCGTTCGAATTGTTTTGGGCTTCAGGCCCTGCTTTTCTGCAATTATAGTTACGTCCCGAAGCACCTTGTCAATTTCATTCGTAGGCGGCAGCTTGCTTTCAAAAAACTCGACCGCCTCTTGTAATTGCTCAAGCTGCTTTGTAAGCCCCTCTGCTGCGGCACTGGCCTGCTCAAACTCGGCCAATTTGGCCAATTTCGTCTCAACTCGCCCTTTCGCCTCAGCCAGTCGCCTGTTAGCCCGCTTGATCATACATTGGTAGCCAACCACAGCTAACCCTAACAGCAAAATGAAAAACACAGCTTTTCTAAAACCACCTGTCATAGTTCTGCCCTTTATAAAGTGACATTGCCTTAAAGACCCAAAACCCACCGCTTTGCATCCGGATGGGAAGGCGAACACTTACCCAATATCAGCATTAAAAAATCCATCCTGCACTCTCAGCTCTTGCTCTAATTCTCCTAATGTCTTCGCTGCTAAGATGAACGTCTTTTCTAAGCATTGCCGTCAGCTTGAATTGCCTGAACGTCTCATCTTCGATTTTGTATTCTTTTGACTCCACCAGCGCCACATTGTCCAGCAAACTTGAACTACTCAGCCGCTCAATATAGGCTGCAACTTGAAGATCGCTCGGAGCCGTACCTCCAATATCTATATGCGTCTCTAATAATTTCTCTCGTGACACTTTTGTCTGGACCGCTGTCGCCTTTTTGGCCTGGGCTTGTCTGTATTTATTGGCCGGCCCGGCAACACGGCTGGCCTGCCTGGGCTCCTTCTGAACCAGCTTCAGTCGTAAAAGGGACACACCCGCCGGCAGGTTATTTGTCAACGACGCCAACAAAACACTTCTCGGCACCGGCTCAAGCAGTTCTGCGGTCGTAAGAGCCGTCTTCATCATCACCTTGCGCTTTGTTTGAAGCTCTTCAAATTGGTTTATGGCCTCCTGTGCCCGGACCATTTTTGCATTTACAAGTCTTCCCTTGGCCCTGAAGGCGCGCTGGCGCAGCTTGATAGTCATAAACGAACCGCCCAATGCCACCATTACTACAGCAAGCAACACGAGATACATCAAGTTTGTTCTGCGAGATTCGCTGCTTTGCGTGTAATCATCAGGCACAAAATTCATATTAAGCATTTTTTAATTCACCCTCTCTTATCCCTATGACAAGCTAAGCCCAAAGGCAGTAGCCCAATTGACTCGACAATTCCTTCTCTCTATCGGCAGTCCCAAACGCCCTTCAGCCCCTTTGGGGGCCCTCTCCGAACGAGAGGGATTAGGCATCTTCACCGCTGCCAGACAATCAGCCATCTGTGCCGACATTTCCAGCTGCTTTGCTATTGTTGTGCATATCTCTTTATCTACAGCCTGACCTGAAAGGAAAATCAAACGCTCTATTCGACTCTTTGGGTGCATCGACGCGAAGTGCCGTCTGCAGGAAGTCAATTCCAATACCAGCCTCGTTACTATTTCATCTCCATCGAGCTGCCCGGCTCCTATTGGTATCGAACGGGCAAAAAGTAGTGTCTTGTGGCGACAAATCACAACATTCGTACAGTTTGCCTCTATATCGAGCAGCATCGCGACCACTTCAACATCCGTTTTGCGCCTGGCAAAAAAGCTGGTATAGCTGTTCGTCAGTGCTACCGGCCAAACACCAATAGATTTAATCGCCAGACCGGCCTTTTCGTATATCGCCAGATGTCTATCAATAATCTTGCGCTCAGCCGCTATCACCAGAACATTATTCTCCTCCGTCGGAATGTACTTTATCATTGCGTCATCAGGCTCAAACGGCAATTTGGGTTTTATCTTTGAGCAGATGGCATCCGACAGTTTATCATTATCTACCTTCGGCATTCTTATATGGTCAATAAACATCTCACTTGCCGGTATTGCCGCTATCACCTCTCTGCCCCGAAATCTGCCGTTTGCTGTCAACTTACGTATAGTTTCGATGGCCCATCTTTGCCAATTGCCGCTGCCGGGTTTGATATTCTTAGGCCGATTTTCACTGCCGCCGGCAATCAAACTTATATGGCCTCCATCTTCTCCAAGCTGGACCAGCTTCAGGCCATCTCGTCCCACATCCACGCCAATCGAATATGTACGGTTTTTCAAAAACCAGAGCATATCAATTTCACCCCGTTAGAGGGACCCCGCCTTGCGGGAACCCAAATATCCCCTTTTTCGCGTCATATTCTTATAAGTCCCAGGCATCCCGTTAATAGAATTTCTCACGGGGTTCACCCACAAAAGCGTATCTGCTATCACCTTTCACGCCTCTAACACTTGCGCGAGCTCCCATCTTCCGACGGCTCACAAAATGGACTCCCTGCTCCTAACCTCATCATCGTTCAAAGTTAATACCCGCATTAAATTACTTGGGCGCATCCCGCACCAATCAGGCGTCCCCTTAGGGGAATTGGTGCGGGACCAATTAAAATATAAGAAACAGCCCGCCGACCTGCCAAACGCCAGCAAGAATATTCGGACCTCATCTCGCAAAGTATTGCAAAAACTGATTCCACTGCCGATAAAATCCGCGATTTTACTGCTGACCAAAGATAGATTCACAACAGTTTCGGCTTATGGACGTCTGCAAAGTGTTTTGAAGTGAGAAAAAACTTTCTAAAAAACAAAAAAATCTTCAAACAAAATAAAGTTTTCTCTTTTCAAAAAGATGTTGCGGCACGTCGAATTTTTATCGGATGAGAAAAAAAACAAACCTTATAGGACAAACTTTTACGTCCATTTTTAGATATTGAGCCCCCTCAATGCAGAACAACCCTGACCGTGGCAAATCTTCAGGAAATGGGGAATTTTCTACGTCGATTAAATCAGTGAAATCTGCGCAATCCGTAGCTTCTTTTACTGATTATTGCTTTTTTCTCCGCGTTTTCTCCGTAAGGAGTCCCAAGGACTGTGTCCTCCGCGGTTAATCCTTCTTTGTGCCTTAGTGCCTGATTCACTCAGCTTTCAACTGCCTTTTCATTAAATCGGCAATTGCCGTTTGTATCGCCTTGTTCTCAAACAGCACTTCATAGACCGCCTGCGTAATCGGCATCTCAACATTATATCGGCCCGCAAGCGCAATTACCGATTTGCAGGTGGCGATGCCTTCGATAACCGATTCGGTGGCCCTTTGCGCTTGCTC
>DAOVNI010000256.1 GCA_030630315.1 Phycisphaerae bacterium
GAACCAGCAGAATCAGCGGCTGTTCGTCTGCCGGCTCCAGCAGCGCACTGACGATTGCTCGTATGCAATAGCTGGTCTTGCCCGTACCGCTTCTGCCAAGAATAAATTGAACTGCCATAGGGACCGTCCCGGATTTGAAATTATTCTTTCCCCCCTTTTTACCACAAGTGCCGCTCGTTTTCAATTCCCTTTACGCTGCCTGACAGCTGCCCTCAACCCCGTTAGAAGTCTGCACCAAAAGTGCAGCAGTCGCCCCTCGGCCCGTCCCTGCGGCAGGGGCGAGGCCACGCAACTGACTTCTAACGGGGTCAAACACGCCATTTCAGTCTTTTTACACTTCCGTCCTTCTCTTTATTCCCGCCTACAACGTGCAGTATAAAATCGCCGCCTTTCGCCGTCAATTGAGCTTCTACCCAGCCAACTGGAACGTTTTTGTTGAAGCTGTATCCCGTTGCCGGCACATTAACAAGATGAATCCCTTCAAACTCAGAAAATCCATACCGATGCGAATGGCCATATACAATCGCCTTGACCTTACGAATGGGTTTAATGATACGGAAAAGACGCGGCACATCCAGCAAGCACCCATCACTATCTCCCAGGGTATGGTGAACGCAGAGAATTGTCGGCGTATTGTCGCACTTTTTCAGGTAGTCTTGAAGCCACCGCCTCTGTGCCTGTCCTAACAAACCCGGCACCTTATTAACGTAGAACAAAGAATCCAAAATAATCAAGCGAACAGGCGGCCTCTCAACGACTATTATATGTTTATTCCGAACGGGTTGTTTCCCCACGGCAGTTTTATCGAAAACCTTCAGAAAGTTGCCTCGGTCATCATGATTGCCGAGTGCCATAAAAACCGGTCTTTTTTCGGCAATTGGATTTAATAATCTTTTCAGGACGGCATAATTGTCCAATTTCCCCATCAGCCGGGCCAAATCACCCGCAATGGCAACGCCATCCGGCGAAGCAGAGATGACCTCGGAAACCACTTTTCGTAAATTTCCATGGGGATTGTAGCAGTAGTGTCCCTCTGGAGGATTATTGCTGTCGTCCACCGTCGTGATATGCGTATCAGCAAAAAATGCCCATCGAGTCCCCCTATTTCCCTTTTTGCTTGAGCCGAAGCTGTTACCTGCGCCGATAGTAATCAAGCTCCCGCAAACGGCCAAGCTGGTTTTAATGAAACTTCTTCTATTCATTGACTTGTAAAACATCTCTGCCATAACATCCTCCATTCTTAACCTGTAACACTCTAATCCGCTAAATCTTCAGCGAAGTTTCTTTTCGCCCTTTGCTGTTTTAAGAGACTTCGCTGCCTTTTTTCCTCTAATCGCCGCTGCTTGACCGCCTTCGGCACCCTGGTCTTTTTCCGGACCGCTTTCTTTTTTAGCGCCCCTCTCAATAACTCCTGCAGCCGCTCGACTGCGACCCTGCGATTGGCCTTCTGGGTTCGATACCGCTGTGAAACAACCCGTATTATGCCGTCTTTGTTGGCCCGCGTTGCAAGACGTTCGAGTATTCGCTGCCTTTGTACATCGGAAAAACTCTCGCACTTCGCCGCGTCGAAGAACAGCGTTACCCGTGTATTGACCTTGTTCACATTTTGTCCACCCGGCCCGCCGCTGCGAGAGAACTTAAAAACAAGCTCATCCTCACGAATAAATATATCATTTGTGATTTCAATCATATCATTTGTCCCCAAACCGCTCGCACAATGTACCAAATCCCCCGAAATAATCAACAACTTCCTCCAACAACTGAGCCATCCCGACTGCACTCTACAAATTACTCCGCCTGCTTTTTTGTCTTGAACCACCGAAAAGGTCCCGCTTTACTTCAGGAAACCAGGCAGGGGCATTCGGCCGGGCAGGAACGAAATCGAATCCGTTAACCGTCCTATCGTCTGCGGCGGTGTCCTCGTCGAGCCCGGCGACGTCATCGTCACCGACACGGCGACGTAATACTATGTCAGTTTATCGATATTCTTTGCGACCTTTACAACAGCTTCTATAATATCGTTCATATTTTTTTGGGACCCGAGAAAGGCCGTCTTCCCCTCCATCGAAAGCTTTTCTTTTCCACTGGGCCTGACATTATCCATAACCGGAAAGTGCAACGATACCTCCTGCTCGTAAATTTTGAATACGGATTCAATCTTCCTTTTTGGACTTCTTTTTCCCTTTTTCCAGATGTTGGGCTATTTGTTTTAGCTGTTCCTTCATCTCTTCGGCTTGCCGCCGGATTTCCTCAAGTTGTTTATGTATGGTTCTTGAGCCGAGGATGCTCGGGGCGAAGATGAAGAAAAATATCAGCGCCGCCGCCCCGCCAATGGCGATAAAGCTCACCCCGTACAAAATCTTTTCTACAAGCTCGTACATATTCTCATCCATCGTCTCCCGCCCCAACTCAAAACCATATCCCACCGAAGTGGAGGAATCTCAAAATTGTATTCTCCCGCCCCTCATTGCGAGTTTTTTTTGTCATTCTGAGTGAAGTCCTGAGCAACGTCGAAAGGCGCAGCGAAGAATCTCAACTGCACAATTGTAAATCGTTAATTATCAATAGTCAATTACCAATTTCTACCTCTCAAATCACAATCGTAAATCGTCAATTGTAAATTGGTAGGTCATTCCCGTGCAGGATTTTCACTCCCGCATCTCGTTGGCAGGGGGCCAAAGGCGGAAAATACTCAGGAGCAAAAAGTGAAAAAATACCTTTGACAGGCTCCGGCTCATAGAATTTAACCCCGGTGATTGAGATGCTGCTGACTCTTGCTAAACTTCCTTCTCCAGCTTGGTCAGCAGTACCCCTTGTAATTTGTGTAATTCCAAAAGATTGCTTACATATTCAGCTGCTTTTGTTTGGCCTTTTTTAGTTTTTTTCGCTGAAATCGCCCCCTTTGTTTTTTTTCTTTTAGATTTTGCCATTTTTTGCGGTTTCCTCATTGACGAAATTCACACTTGCGTTTAGATTATACGTTTTCAGAACTTACTTTTGGCTGAATATTAACACAATTGCGAAAGACTGCAAGCAAAAAATTCGTATTTATGTAAAAAAATGGAAAATTTTGACGAAAAGAC
>DAOVNI010000160.1 GCA_030630315.1 Phycisphaerae bacterium
AACCACCAGTTTTTTGCCAGGAAATGCACAAGGGTCGGTGTTCCGTATTGGGGCATCGCTTGCTTGTGTTCCTGGCGGGTTCTGGTGGACCTGGCACGATGTAGCGGTGCCCTTTTTATTGCGCCGCAAAAGGAAAGGAGGTGATCAGAAAAAGAGATAACAGTCGTTTTTTTCAGTATTGATGGTTTTAGGTTGAGAAAAAGAACAACAATTTTTTAGGAGTTAAAAATGAGCAAGAGAAGAAATCAAAAAACTGGGCCAACAAGGTTTTTGGTATTTTTGCTGATAGTGTGGTTTACTTCTTTTACGATCGTATTCGCTGACGAGGTGTCTTGGATTCCTGGAGTGTCCAGCCCGGCGGATTGGAGCATAGCTCCTGATAATCCCACTACTTCCGATGTGATTAGTTTCTCCGGCCCGACAGCGATTTTCGGCAATGATTGTTACGGTAACCAATTTATGGGTGGGACCCCCACCCTTACCATTGACCCGATTAATAAAAGCATTGAGTTATGGTTCCAGCCTCCCGCACCTGATGGTTGTTATGAAATCTGGGCCCCCGTGTGCGGACTCCAAGGCTCATTCGGGCCGCTCAAAGCCGGCCAATGGGTCTTTTCTGGTGCAATTCCTTGGCCGGGTCAAGAAGGCGACAGTTTTTGGATTCCATTCGAGGTGACAGGTTCCATTTATTACGTTGATGCTGATGCCACGGGCGCAGGTGACGGTTTGAGTTGGGACGATGCCTTTATATTTTTGCAGCACGCCCTTTCTGAAGCCATATATTATACCAGTCATTACGGTTTACCGGCCGAAATCCGCGTGGCACAGGGTACCTATAAGCCCAATGAGGGGGTTCTTGCCGTGCCGGAATTCGACTGGAGGACTGTTACGTTTCAACTCATCAACAATGTCGTCATCAAGGGTGGCTATGCCGGCTGCGGTGAAGCAGACCCTGACGCCAGAGATGTTGACGCATATGAGACCATTCTCAGCGGCGACCTGCTTGGCAATGATGGGCCGGACTTTGCCAACAACAGTGAGAACAGCTACCACGTTGTTACCGGCAGCGGGAGGGATGCGACGGCAGTCCTGAACGGCTTCACCATCACCGCCGGCAATGCCGATGGAGCTGGCGGTGGCCTTAGCAACCGTGGCGGCGGGATGAGCAACTACGACAACGGCAGCCCGACGATCACCAACTGCATGTTCAAATGGAATACGGCTGAATGGGGCGGTGGAATGTGCAATGCAAATAACAGCAACCCGACAGTGACAAATTGTACATTTAGCAACAACTATGCCCAGATGGTCGGCGGTGGAATGTATAATTTATGCAGCATCTCGACGCTGACCAACTGCACATTCATCGGCAACTCGGGTAATTATGGAGGCGGGATTTTTTGTGGCTACGGCATGATGCACATTGCTTTCAACGATCTAACGATAACCAATTGCACCTTTTCCGGCAACACCGCCGAATACGGTGGCGCTGTTGCTGTTGGAGAAGGTAGCGATCTGTTGATAGTTAATAGCATTCTTTGGGGGAACAGTGCCACATATGGGTCTGAGATTGCGATGACAAGTTTGGATTGGGGTTCGCATTTATCAATTAGTTACAGTGATATTCAGGGAGGACAGGCTGGCATTTATGATGTTTCCCGTTTGGATTGGAGCCAGGGTAACATTGATGTTGATCCATTGTTTGTCGATGCTGTCAATGACGACTACCATTTGAAGAGCGAAGGGTGGCGATGGGATGCTGGATTTAACCCGCCTCGATGGACTTATGATTATGGTACAAGCCCCTGTATTGACGCTGGCAATCCAGGCTGTCCGTTAGGCAACGAACTGTTAACCATTCCAGATGACCCCTACCACGACTGGGGTGTGAATCTGCGTATCAATATGGGTGCTTACGGCGGTACAGCCGAGGCAAGTATGCCGCCTTACGACTGGGCACTTTTAGGGGATTTGAGCAATGATGGAATTATCGACTATGTGGATTTAGGAGGGCAAGTAAAAGACTGGCTGACAACTGCAAGCCAGCAGCCGGGTGATTTGAACCGTGATGGGATAGTGAATATGGCCGACTTTGCTCTTCTGGTACAGGATTGGCTTGCAAAAACAAGCTGGTACAAACCGCCTATTGTGCTTGAGATTTATGCTCTCGGCTGCTGGGGTGTATATCTTCTGGATACTATCACAATGCCCGAAGAAGGTGAAATTACCATTACATCCGAACTACCTCCTCAAAGCAGTTACGCTTTCGTGTACGCCTTCAGGAAAGGATATTACACGGAAATTTACAAACTTGACGAAAGTAACACTATCAACGTGGACCTGGACCCAATTGTGCCAACTAAGTTCAACGGAACAATCTTTCTGACTGACCCCTTTTTCACTGCCCTTTATCTTGCAGATACGGATGTAAACGTCATAGATGGTGATACTGTTGTCGGTCAGTTCCGGACGGATGAGCAGGGAAGGTTTGCCATAGAAATGGAGCCGGGTAATTATTACTTTGAATTTTATGAATGTGCATCTGGATTTGGGGGGTATCATCGGGAAGAAGTTGAAATTCAGGGCCAATACAAGGACTTTTTCTTCCATTATGATAGCATGGTGGACAAGCCGAATATCTATCTTTATCCCGAAGAAACAATAGAGGTGGATGTCAATATCGTTTTTCCGCACGGAGGACGACTGAGGACATCGATTCCCGAATACGGTGACGGCTGGCATATAACTGTGGAGCCGTCGGGAATTATTGACGGCCAATATGACTGCCTTTTCTACGAAAGTCTGCAGCCTGACTACGGACAGTATGAAGCCGGCTGGGTGGTAGCACAAGGGCAGTTGGAAGGCTTCTTTAGAGATAACATGGCCCTGACAGGTTTTAATCAAAAAGAGATAGATGATTTTATAGAGTACTGGATACCGCGTTTGACGGAGTATCCATACTATGCGATATACCCGCAGTATAACGACGAGCTTGAAGAAATGATAAAGCTTGAGTTCTCTGAGCAACCGACGAATCTCATCAGGCTTATTTACTCGGTCAGAGGCCTGGAAACGGGCAACCTGACTTTAGATGAAGCGGTTATACCTGCGTTCAACCGGGACGGTTTCACAGTTGCTGAGTGGGGTGTTATCCTGAAACAATAAATCGGAGCGGGGCTGCGAACCGAATGTTTGCGGGTCTGCTGTAATAAGTGAAGGTTGAGTCAAGGATACGAGTGCGGTGCTCGTAGCCTTTGTTCTGTGTGCAGATAAAGTCGACTTTGTTATTATGGCTGGCCACTGGCTCTGGGAAGAATAGGGCCCTGGCGACCCGTCGGGTGACTATAGTGATCAGACAGACATAGATGGTGAGCCGCGGGTGCGCTACAGCCGTGTTGATATAGGTGCCGACGAGGTATTTCCTATCGCTGGAGACTTCGAGCCTGATGAGGACGTAGACTTTGCTGACTTTGCCATTTTTGCAAATAACTGGCTGGCAGGTATTGAATAGCTTAAATGGATTCCCGCTTCCGCGGGAATGACAATGGGGCTGTGAGTCTTTATGGAATCGAAACTTGCGGCCCTTTTTTTTGGTTTTGGCGTCGATGCGGTTATTGCGGGGACGGGTTATGTGCTTTTTCGTGTGCTATTGTTGTTGGTTGAGAGCGGCCTTAAGTGCTGCTGGGCCCAGATGGCAAGGGCGGAACCGGCCAGCAGAACGACCCCAAAAAACCACTGAAGCCCATTTAAGGATTCCCTAAAGAATACATTGGAGATTGCAAACACGGTAAACGGCTGCGCCAATATCACAAGTGACGGAATAGTCGCCCCGATGCGTCTTATCGCCACGTAGTAGAGCACGTGGCCCAATGCTATGGCCGTAACAGCCGAAATCACAACGCACGCCCACGCCCATAGGTCCATCTTCACACAATCCTGCGGGCTGCCAAAGACAAAAGCAAGCACACAAAGTGCGCCAGCCGTGTAAATGCTTATCACAGAAAAGCCGCTGCGAGAATCAATATCCCTGAAAGCAAATTTTACCGAAATTGTGTACACTGCCCACATAAAAGCCGTCGCAAGGGCAATAACTATGCCGGTCATTGTCTTAGTCGCGGTGAAATCTTCCTTGTAAAACATCACGCCGACTACCCCGATTGCGGAAAGCCCGACGCCCAGCCAGAAGCGTTTACTTCTCACGAGCGCCCTTTCATCGACAAAGAATATTAGCGAAAAACCAGCTATCCAGATAATAGAAGATTTTGTCAGTAGAACCATAAAAGCCGGGTCGATGTAGTAAAAACCCCCGGCCCATAAGCTCTGCATAACTATATTTGCCGCAGCCGGTAAAATCGCCCGCCGCCACAGGTTTTTGTCAATCCGTTTTTTCTTGAGAGCAAACAGTAGAAACGGCAGCCAGAACAGACAAGCCACCAGATATCGCAGCATATTTTGCGTCCACGAGTCGAGATGACCGGTCAGAAATTTTATAAAATTCGGCCCCACCGACCAGAAAAGCAGCATACCAAGGCAGGCCAAAGTCGCTGAGGTATCGAATTGTCGAATCTTCGCAGTGTTCATTTACTAAATTTCTGTGTGCCTTAAAATTAGGGACAGTCATAAAAGACGTTGACAGTCCCGAATTTTCCGTTTGCTGTTTTACCGATGC
>DAOVNI010000043.1 GCA_030630315.1 Phycisphaerae bacterium
ATAGCTTCTTCAACCGTGGCGCCCTCGGAAACACAGCCGGGAATAGCGGGACATTCAACCACATAACCCGAAACTTCACCGGGACGGATAATTACTTTGTACTTCATATTATTACCTCTGATTAAGAATATACTGCATCTTCGAAACAATAGCAACAACAATTCCGTCGCTCGATTCACGAGCCACGAATATCAGTACCAGCTCGCTTCCCAGAGCCAAGCGTTGGCGAGATAAGCAAAATCTATGAAGTTGACTGTCCCGTCAAGGTTGAAATCGGCAATATTGGTGTAAGTGCCCGGCTCCCAGATGATATTACAGTCACCTGACAGGCCACCCTGTGGGATTATCCGGCCGCCTATCATATGAATAATTCCGTTGTTACATGTTGTGTGCCCGGTAATCAGGGTTGTCCCGTCGCTTATCTGGAGCGTAGCGTTCGGGTCAATTGTCACCTTGCCGACAATGTTCGTCGGCCCGCTAAGTCTGATTACACCGTTCAGGTCTATGAACACATCGCCAGTGATTCCGCCGAAGCCTGCAAATTTGGCCCCAGCTTTTTGTACTACCTTTCCCGCTCCCAATGTCCCGCCATGCAGCTTGATTATCCCGTTTGGCTCATTGTTCAGATTACAATCAAAAACAACAGAACCATCAGCATTGACCTCGATTCTCCCCTGATTATTGACCCCTGCTGTAGATGGTTGAATATGCAGTGTTGCGCCAACGTGATTTTTCAGCTTGCCAGTGTTTGTCACAGAATCGTTGCTGCGAAGCAAAAGAGGCCCTGTGGAAGCACAGATTGTACCTTTGTTTTGGATTGATTGATTCGCGCCGACTACACCAAAACCTGTAATGTTGCCTGAACTGTTGTTGTTAAGGACCCCCTGACCGCTTTCCTCATCCCAATACAGAAGTGAACCACCAATTAGCCGGATCCTCCGGCTGTTGCGGAACTCATTCTCAAACCAGATTTGTCCTTGAGGATAGATGAGTATCAAGCCAGCATTATCTATATCACCTTCCTTAATCTCTGCCAAAGCTTCAACTTCTATTCTACCCCCTGAAAAATTGTACAAATTGCCATTGATCTCCGCCCCGGGATCTTCAAACTCAAGCTTTGCTCCGTGATAGTTCGTCACATCGCCGATTACTTTAGTTTCAGCAAGCTCCAAGTAGCCATAGTTTCCTATATTGCCCCTAATTTCCATTATACTTGATGGGTCGGACGAGATTTCCAGGTTGCCATAATTAGTCGTATCGCTGACAAGTTTAATCCCCTCAATCCCCATATCACCGTAGTTTGTCAAACCACTTACACTTATCAATCTTGGACAGCGGTTCAACAGCTTCCAGCCATCCAACTTAACTTCGCCGCGACAATCCAATTGGTTAATACTATGGTTCTGTCGTAGGTGAACGAATACTTCACCAACATCAGGGTCTATGGTTACGACAAAGGTGTCTGTCGGAGTATTGTCCGGCACAATAGGTGGATCCCAGTTGCTTGCGTTGTCCCAGTTGCCTTGGCTACCGCCAACCCAGGTTGAATGGATGACATCAGCTTGAACTTGACAAGCCGAAAAAACTAATACAACAGCCGCTAAAATCAATGCTTTTCTAAACATAATCCACCTCCGTTTCTGAATTGTGTTGTGTATAAGTTTGATTATTGAAGAACAACCAATGATTATAGCAAAATGCCATTCTAATTCAACAAAAATTGCGGAATTTGCGCAAAATTGTTTTTTCTTGACATTCCTGCAAACCGCCTTTATTTGTCCATTTCTAAATTTTATTGTGAAAATCGCCGATAAGTGGTTCGTGACGCTCGATGCTCGATACTTGATGCTCGATACTCGTTCAAGAATCGAGCTTTGATACGCCTGTCAGAAGCGTATGTATCCATATTTGAACTTTTATGTAGCTTCTACGGTAAAAAGACAGAATGGCGAAATCGAATTCTAAAAAATCTCTGGTAATTGTCGAATCGCCGGCCAAGGCGAAAACGATAAACAAATATCTCGGCCCGGACTTTGAAGTAAAGGCCTCAATGGGCCACGTCCGCGATTTGCCTTCGAAAGGCCTCAACGTCGATATAGAAAACGGTTTCGAGCCGACCTACGAGATAACGCCCGGCAAAAAACGCACAGTGATATCACTACGGGCCGCTGCGAAAAAATGCCGGGACCTCTATCTGGCCACCGACCTCGACCGTGAAGGCGAAGCAATCGCCTGGCACCTGGCACAAATCCTCGGCGTGCCGGAAGCAAAAACCTACCGCGTGATTTTCAATGCTATAACCAAATCGGCAATAAAGCGTGCCTTTGCCGAACCGAAAAAAATCAATATGGACAAAGTTATGGCACAGCAGACCCGGCGAATCCTCGACCGCATAGTCGGCTATCAGATAAGCCCGCTGCTGTGGAAGAAAATCGCCTGGGGGCTGTCCGCCGGCCGGGTCCAGTCCGTCGCCGTCAAGATGATTGTCGAAAAAGAGAGGGAAATCCGCGGATTCAGGCCCGAAGAATACTGGCTTATTCCCGCTGTTTTCACCACCGATTTGCAAAGCGACTATCACCAGCAGTGGCTTGATTTTGTAACGCCTGAAACCGAAGACGATAAACCCCCTACCATTGCGGAACAAAGCGAATGGCTGGCGGAGCATAATGCTTTTAAGGCTGAATTAGACAGAGTCGGTGACGAAAAATTCGATGCATCCAACAAAGAACAAGCTGAGAAGGTATTTGGCGCGCTAAAGGACGCGGAGTTCAAGCTCACCGATATAGAAACCAAGCAGTCCATTTCTCATCCATCGGCGCCTTTTATAACTTCCACATTGCAGCAGATCGCCGCAAATAAATTGGGCTTTGCGACAAAAAGAACTATGCGCGTAGCTCAGCAGCTGTATGAGGGTCTGGATTTAGGTTCGATGGGTCATCTGGGCCTTATTACTTATATGAGAACAGACAGCACACAACTCTCGGGCGAAGCCATCAACGAGGCACGCAGTTATATACAGAGGCATATCGGCCCCGATTACCTGCCCGAAAAAGCCAATGTTTACACTTCAAAGAAAAACGCCCAGCAGGCACACGAAGCTATTCGGCCCACTGACGTTGATTTCACGCCGGCCGATATTAAGCCGTTTCTTACCGACGAGCAATTCAAACTCTACGACCTTATCTGGCGGCGCTTTATAGCCTGCCAGATGTTGCCAGCCAAATGGGACGTAACGAATCTGGATATCGCCGCGGAAACTTCCATCGGCCGCTGTTGCTATAAAACCACCGGCCGCGTCCTGGTCTTTGACGGCTTTACAAAAATCTGGACGACTACATCAACCGAACAGCGGCTGCCCGCAATGAAGGTTGGCCAGCGTTTAGCGGCAGTTGATATCAAGGCCGAGCAGCATTTTACCAAACCGCCTGCTCGATATACCGAAGGCTCACTGGTAAAGGCCCTCGAAAAAGAAGGTATCGGCCGGCCAAGCACTTACGCCACAATCATCAGCACCGTCCAGGACCGTGGTTACGTCGAGAAGACGGACAAAAAGTTCTTCGCCACCGACCTCGGCGAGGTGGTTACCGACAAACTCAACGAATACTTTCCGAAAATAATGGACATCGCCTTCACCCGCCATATGGAAGAGCAGCTCGACAAAATCGAAGAACATCACCTCGACTGGCTTGGTGTGTTAAAGGATTTTTACGGCCCGTTCAAGCAAAGTCTCGCCACAGCCACCAGGCAAATGAAACACGCCAAAGCCGAGGTCACCCCCAGCGAATATAAATGCCCCAAGTGCGGCCAGCCGTTCGTTTATAGATTCGGCAAAAACGGAAGGTTCCTGAGCTGCTCGGCCTATCCGGATTGCAAATCCACCTCCCCCTGTGACAAAGAAGGCAAGATGCTCGAAGAAAAGGTGAGCGAACATAAATGTCCCGTCTGCGGCAAGCCGATGGTGGAAAGAAACGGCCGGTTCGGCCCGTTCCTCGGATGCAGCGGCTATCCAGATTGCAAAACCATCCTCAATATCGACAAGGACGGGAACGTTTTGCCGCCCAAGCCGCCACCTGAGCCGACCGGCATTAAATGTTATAAGTGCAAAAACGGCGAGCTTGTTATCAGGCAGGGCAAAAAGGGCCCCTTCCTGGGCTGCGACAAGTTCCCAAAGTGCAGAACCATCATCAGCATCAAGGAACTGGACCATCTAAAGCAATTACAATCAGCCGGACAATGGCCACCTGAAACGTGGGAACAAGCAGACCAAATCCTCGGAAGAAAAAAGGGCGAAAAAAGAGTCGTTAATACTAAATAAATTAGGGATTGTATTAGAAGAACGTTCTTCTTTACTTAATTTTGAGTTTATGTATGATTGTAAAAAAGGTCCTGGCCTTGTTAATGAATTGGTAAGTTATGAATGATTTAGAGATAAGGCAAAACTTCCATAGGAAAAGATTGAGACGGCAACATGCCCAAGAAGATACGCTTGTGATTGATGAGCTTGGTTTGAATCATGGGAAATGTCGGGCCGATATTGCTGTGATTAACGGGCATCTTGTTGGATATGAGATTAAGAGCAATAACGATTCACTCCGCAGGCTTGAGAGGCAAGTAAAATCATATAACGCGGTTTTTGATATAGTTTATATAGTTATTGGTGACCGTTATATCAACTCTATCCAGAACTATATCCCTAAATGGTGGGGGGTGATAGTATCTGTAAGGGGCCCGAGAGGTGCTGTCAATTTTGATTTAATCCGTAAAGCTAAGACAAATAAAAGCATCGATCAGATATCTATAGCACAATTATTATGGCGTAATGAAGTGATAGAGATATTACAGCAGAAAAAACTGTCGCCCAAAAAACTTCGTCAGCCACGGGCAATACTATATCAATATTTGGTAGACACACTAAATATCTGTGAACTACGAAAATTTGTCAGAGAGTACCTTCAGAAGCGTAAAAACTGGCGATGTCCTGAGTTACCTTCTCGATGTGATGGTTTGTACCAACCTGCCGCCATGTAGAAAGGTTGCCGGTTTTAGCATTCTTATTTGCACATGTCTGGATATAGTCATCTCCCCATGAAAAGTCCGGTCCGTAATAATAACGAGAAGCCAAAACCTTTTGGCTAAGTTCATGATATTGCTCATAACCGTGATCTCTAACGTTATCCCCCTTTACAATATACCAACGGTCATCAATAGTATACCTGATTGTTGCACGAGGCTTTACTACTCTCCAATCAAGTTCAGGAATCACAGGATAATTAATGGCATAGTCACCAAAAGCGGGAAGTCGTAATCCCGCTCTTTGGAAATTAGCAACCAGTATCTTGTATAGCTGCCATTCAAACCGGGGAATAATTTCTCCTCCTAGTTTAATGCCGGCCATTGTCTCAGGAAAAGAGGTGCCTATAATTGTAAAGGTTCGCCAGTCATTTAAATAAGGTAGTTTGCTCACTATTTGCTGAATAGCCATTGAGAATCCTTCAAGTGGGATAAAACTTGGTGCACCTAAATCAATAATAAGATCACAGCTTTCTGATTTAATCTTCAATCTCGATAACAAAGAGTCGAGATCCTCTTTGAGCGATCCTTTTGCAGCTTGTTCTATTTTTATTCTTAGACAAATCCCGGATTTGCTCTTAGTAAAAACTTTTCTGATCTCTCGCTGATATGCATCGTCTCTGTCGAGTCCAGTCACAGGTATGGCTGAACACATCCTCTGCCGCAGTCCATCGAATACAAAGAAAACTGGATGAATTCCTGTGGCCATTCGTTCATTAGGCCTAATGAGATGCAAGTCGACAAAACAAAGTTGTCTCCCCCATTTCTGAAGAACCCGTTTTGTGAAAGGAGCCAAATGCTTATCTATTGTTTTTGATCTTGTACCTTTTTCGAAATCATACCCAATTTCTGGAACCTCTATTAGTGGTGTAAACATACGCCTAGTCGTAGGAGGTAATTGAAACACGGCTTGATACTCCCCCTGTTTCCATCGTAGGCATGGAACATAATGAGAATGGTCAAAGTTCATTATATTCTCCTTCACTATGAAAAGTAGACATCCGGAAATAGCTTTCTTACTTTGCCCTGTCCGACCATATCTTTAAGAATTATATAATTATTAGCTTCTTTTCTTATCCTTCCTGCAACTATTGCCGGATGAATGTGTAGTTCTTGTGCGAAATCTTTGATAGAATCTTCACTTCTTAGATAACGGGCCAAGGCCGTATTCCATTTGTCTTCAGGAACTAAGACTTCACCCGCTTGCTCATCTGCTTCTTTTTCAATGTCCTCAGCTTCCACATCGAGGTCATCAAATATGCTTTCTACATCTCCCTTGTGTAGGTGCTTCATTATATGGACAAGCTCATGGAAAAGAACAAACCAGAAATTATCGAGCCTGTCAAAACGCAATGTCATCCCAATTATTGGTGAACCATCAGAAAGTAAAATAGCAGCTCCATCTAGATGGGTTTGAGGCAGATGTGGTTCAATAACTAGACGAATCCCGGAATCCTGCAAGTAGTTAACGGCTTTTTGAGGACCATCTTTTTCGATACTTATATGGGCAAGTTCATTCAGCCATTCATTAGTAATTGCCTTTTGTTTGTATTTGCTTACCACTTCCTTTCCCTTTTTTTTAGCGAGGTCTATAATTCGACATTGCCAAGCAAGAAGAGCATACCAATTTACAACGCCTCCTAAACGCACACGTTGACGTGCAAACGCTTGGACCGGACTATCAAGAGAATCTGTCACGAATTCCTTGACAAGTTCCTCAGCATTTGCCCTAGCCTCTTCCAAAGAGTCGGGAGATTCCTTAAACCAATTGCGACGATACATCTCCTTAATCGGGAACTGGTCCCATGCTAAATCATCATCTTTTCCCTCATCAAAAGGTCTTTGCGATGTTGCTTTGAATTCAGCAATTTCACTTATATTCAGGCCGAGCGCATCTGAAACACCTGCAAGGCGACGCAAATTCGCAGAAGCGTACTCTTCTGCTTCATATCTCTGGATCTGCTGTTCCTTCAAACCAATAGCATCTGCAAGCTGACGCTGTGAAAATCCTTTAGCAATACGTGCCCTGATAAGAATACTTGGCAATTCTTCCAAGTTCGGTGCCTTTAGTATTTCAACAGTTCCAGATTTTAGTGTTTCATATTCATGAAGTTGCAGAGAAAGGTTTTCGTATTCGCTGCGCAGTGCTGCTAGTTCTGCCTTCGCTAGAATTTTCGACTTTGTTCGTTTAGTGGCTGCTTTTGTATCAAAAGCGTCAATTGCCGTCTTAAGTTTTTCTATTTGGGAACTTGTGATTCGGTACTGCCGCTCATTTGTTATCATAATAGTATCCTTTTCTGTCAATTCTTTGAAAAATGAACACAGATGATACCTTTAGCATTTCCCGTGTACTTATCGATTTGGAAAAAATCAAAAAAGAAGTGCCTGTCGTCTGCAAGATAACTGGCCGGAAAGAATTCTCCGTGGAAGCACTCTCTTTGTTTTTTGCGTCTATCAGAAAAGTCAAGGAAAACAGGATTTAATTTTGCTATGTCTACTCCCATAGGATCCCAACAAGCATCAAAATCACAGGGGATGGGTTTTCTCGTAATAAAACTACCGTCAAGAAAGATTTTTTGGCATCCAGCTTTACGCAAAGCTATGACGCCTTCTTTAAATCCAGCAAATAGGCGTTTCCGATGCTCAGATGATGCAAAGCGAGCTTCGACCTCCTCAAGCGTTGCGTCATGAACCCCAGGAGGCAAAACCTTCCATAGCCCGCCAATATCCACGAAATCTGGTATCACATACACAACTATATTGTTGTGTTAATGCTTAGTCAAACGTATTCTGTTTTTTTATTTTGAAGGTGATTTGTGAAAGTTATAGATACTATTGGGAATTATAAGAAATTAACGGGATTCATAGGAAAGGGGGAAATATTAATAAAATTGTTAGATTTTTATTGAACAAACGAGGAAAGTTTGGTATAATGTGAACAGATAGGCCCCGGCCCACTGTCTTATAGGCAGGTAAATTCGTCGACCGTCGCTCGTAGATGGGTGAATGAGGAGGCAATTTGAAATTTCAGATTACAGATTTCAGATTTCAGATTTGGCAATGAGATTGCTTCGGCCTAAAAAGCAGGCCTCGCAATGACTTTTTCTTTTGGGTCCCTGCTTTCGCGGGGATTCGGGGTGCCTTATAGGCACGTAAACTCTAAGAAAGCATGGCATTAAGCCCTCGAAAGGGCACGAAAAGGAGCAGAAGTTCCACGAATCGTCCAGCACCAAATTACGGCAGCAGCCTATTTGGTGCGGGACACGTCAAAACGCAGCAAAAACGGAAAAAGTGAGATTCTTCGCTGCGCTCAGAATGACAACTCATAAGACCTTTTCATGTGGAGGCAAGGGGGCTTTTGCGAGCGGTTCACGTCAAGATATATCTGCCGGAGTGCTTTTTCCGGATGCGCGTATGGATAGCGCTGCGTTACCGAAAAATACGCTACGGTTACGCTTTTCGCAGGATACCGCTTACGCGTGGTCAATATGCGATTGTTGACCCGGAGCGGTACGAGGAGCTTGCGAAACATAAATGGCATACATCATGGAACGAAAAAGGAATATATGCGGTGCGAATGGTTAAGGCAAAGAAAGGGGGCAGATACACTCAAAAATGCTTGAGAATGCATCGGGTGATAATGGGTGCCGGTGAAGGGGAAATTGTCGACCATATAAACCATAACGGGCTGGACAATCGCATAGCGAATCTGAGGGTCGCTACGATGCGGCAGAATAACTGGAATGCGCGAAAGCGAAGGTGCAATTGCAGCTCGAAATATAAGGGTGTTCACTGGTCAAAAAGTAAGAATAAGTGGCGGGCGAGGATAACCTTCAACGGCAGGTTGATATTGATTGGTGATTTTGATGATGAGAGGGCGGCAGCGATGGCTTATGATGCGAAGGCAAGGGAACTGTTCGGAGATTATGCATCGCTGAATATGCCGTCCTGCTCAACTTTTACAAAGCGTCAAAAAAAACAGCTAAATTGTAAAAAAACGGCTGATTAACTAACTTG
>DAOVNI010000287.1 GCA_030630315.1 Phycisphaerae bacterium
GAAAGAACTTCGCCAGCTTCAGGTACTTTTCGTTGCCGGTTACGCGATACAACTTCACCAGGCCTATCTCTATTTCCTCGTGACCGGGGACATCGCGTTTTCTGTCGGGACCGAAAACCGAATGAATCTTGTCGGCAAGCCTGACGGCGACATCCAGAATCTTTCTTTTTCCGGTGGCCTGGTAGTAAGCAGCCGCGCCCTCGAAAAAATGACCAGCACAGTAAAGTTCATGTTTGCTGCGAATATCAGTCCACCGCTTTTCCGGTTGTCGCCGGGGCACAGAATAAAAGGTATAAAGATAACCATCTTCCCATTGGGCCGCTGCTATTTTATCAATCACTCCGTCAACGTATTTCTCAAGTTTCGGGTCGGGATGGCTCTTCAGGCAATAACCGGCTCCTTCTATCACCTTGTAAAGGTCCGAGTCATTAAAGTAGATGCCTTCAAACTTTCCCTCCATCAAACCACCGGCCTTGGCGAAGTTGCTGATGCGTCCGGTTTCCTCGCACTTCTTGAAAGCGTAGGGGACAGTTACCGTCCGGTTGGTCTCAATCCGCGGCGACCAGAACTCATCGGCGAACGCCACGTCGGTGAAGGATACCCCCCTCAGGCGGGTCAGTTTATGCGGCTCTTCCTTCTGGCATCCTGTTAAAAGCGTAAGCAACACGATAACCATAATTGAAAAGGCGTAACTCTTTAACACTTGAATCTTTTCCATATCTTGCTCCTTTTTCCAGTTTTGCATCACCATTTATCACCCGGCGATAGGCCGATACTACTTTTATCGCATATAAACTCTTGTAAAACGCATAAATATCAGGTACAGTAGAAATGGTAAAGCAAAAAACGCCGTAATACATTACGCCAATCAGGCGGTGTAATCCAGGGTTAGGCGTCCTTTTGTTAAATGAGGTTAACATAAGGAGTTATTAAGATGGAAAAAATCGGATATATTCTACTGTTAATCGTCGTTGTATGTTGGCTGATTGCAATGCTGGTCGGAATGATTGCCGCTTTCCCATTCGGCATCATTGGGCTGGTGGCAATAGTTGGTGTTGGCCTCTTGTTTGCAAAGGTCGTAAAGGACCGTTTGTCAAGCAAGGAAGATGACCACTACTCAAAAAATGTCGAGAAATAGGAGGTTAGAATGCTGATTACGACACAAGATGAATTCGCGGATTACGAAACCGTCGAAACCCTCGGTTTAGTCAAGGGCAATACAATCCGCGCCAGGCACGTTGGCAAAGACATCATGGCGAGCTTGCGAACCCTGGTAGGAGGTGAGATTACCGAATATACGAAAATGCTGGCTGAATCCCGTGAGCAGGCCTTTGACCGGCTGATTGCCGACGCCGAAAGCAAAGGCGCCGACGGCGTTGTCTGTATGCGTTTTACCACCTCGGCAGTAATGGCAGGGTCAGCAGAGCTTCTTGCCTATGGCACGGCTGTCAAATTGAAAAAAAAGTAGGCAATACTCGATGCTCGGGAATTTAGAATTTTGAATTCTCAATTCTTCATTCTTAATTCTCAATTCCAGGTTTTCTGTTCTCCCGGCAAAATTTACCCATTAACTCCATTGCCTTGTTCATTCTTTCAGCCGAGCCGTCCATCTTTGCGAAGGCATCAACCAGCTCTAACAATTCCGCAGCCGGCTCAACAACGCCATAATGGTGCGCCACGTTGACAATGGCGGCATCAAGACCGTACTCCATTGCCTTTACGACGTATGCCCTGCAGACGCCTATCTTTCGGCCCGGCAAATCTCGGACACAGTTGCTTACACCAAGCGAGCAATGCACCCCCTTCATCTCCGGGTCGCTCTTAATCTTCTTTATTGTCTCAAACGCCCGGTAGGTATAGCCCGGCACGCCCGATTCCATCGGAATATCTATCGCTAACGGAAACACGGTCGAATCGAAGAAAATCTCCTCGCTCTTAAAACCGTATTGTCCAACCGCCGCGTCAAAAATCTGCTTTGCGAGAGAATACAGCTCATCAACCGAGTGCGAGCCGCCAGGGCCGGCAGGCGCTTCTTCGCTGACCAAAAGCCCGACGAACGCATAGTCGTAATCCTTCTTCAGAGGCAGCATATTGTCCATCGTATAAACCTTGACCGAATTTATAAGCGGCTGCGTCCGGCCACCGGCCGGGAATTTCGAATGTTCCGAATACCACTCTTTCAAGCCGGCTATCAGAACGTCGTCGTTACTGCTGTCGATGCAAATCGGCACGCCGTTGCCCCATTTGCGGACCATCCTGACGTATTCGAGCATCATATCAACAGCAGCCTGCGGGTCGTTCTCCCCGAAGGCGTCGAGATTGACTGCTATGTAATCGGCACCATGGCTCACCTGCGATTCAATCAGGGACTTGATATAATTCAATGGCTCGCTCGGTGCCGAATACGCATCGGGGCCGAGTTCGGCCAACTGTGCCATTTCCTTGCCGGTCTTCGGGATTGAAGCGTGGATTGATTCGCCAATAGAAATCAACGCTTCTTTCATTGTATAGTCCTTGCCGAATAAATAATTCAAAATTGAATATTACTGTATAACTGCCCCCCGCTTTAGCACAACTTAAAAAACAAAAATATTAAGAGCTTATCCGAATAACCGGGTCGTTATGAGGCCGAGCGAAAAGTTCGAGGCCAAGGCGGCAGGCCAAAAATGCTCGGAGGCGTGGTTTTCTCCACGTTGAGAACGTTTTTGGCTGACAACGCAGGCATCGGGCTTTGCAGCCGGCCGCAATA
>DAOVNI010000153.1 GCA_030630315.1 Phycisphaerae bacterium
AGATGGGCATTGAGCCTTACCAGGTAACGTCAAGCATCTCAGCGGTTCTGAACCAACGGCTTGTCAGGAAACTTTGCAAAAGATGTAAGAGGAAAGTTGAGACAGGAGTGTTTGAAGCAGTAGGGTGCGACGACTGTTTTAACACCGGCTTCAAAGGTCGGGTGCTGATAGCGGAAATGGTTCAACTGGATGGCCGGCTGCGAAAAGCCATTTTAGCAAAATCTGATTTAGACGAGCTTGAAGCTATCCTCAAAAGCAAAGGCCATACAAATATGCTTGAAGACGGCAAACGCCTGGTCAATGATGGTATCACAACCCAGGATGAACTGAACAAAGTCTGTGGAATCGGTACGAGCTAAAACTAAAAGAATGAAAATCAAAATATTTCTCTGTGCTCTCTGTGGCTGAAAGGAACATAAAATGGCGACTTTTGAATATAACGCACTGACATCGGCAGGTCGGCTGATGAAAGGCACAATTGAAGCCGGTTCCCGCCAGGAAGCGGGCGAGCTGCTCAAGCAGATGCAGCTTACCGTAAATTCAATTGAAAAGGCCAAACCCGGAAAGCCCAAAACGGCCGTCGGCAGAAGCGAGTTTATGCTTTTCAATCAGCAGCTTGCCTCAATAACAAAGGCCGGCATCCCTCTGGAAAGAGGTCTGCGAGAGCTTGCCGCCGATGTCGGTTCAAAGTCGATGCGCAAACTTATTGATGCTATTGTCGGCGAGCTTGAAGCGGGCGTGAGCATTGAGCAGGCATTTGAAAAAAGACAGAAAGCCTTTCCGCCTCTGTATGGCCGAATATTAAAAGCCGGGGTCGAAACCGGAAGATTGAGCGAGATGCTCACAAGTCTGAACAGACACCTTGAGATGGCCAGCCGAACCAGAAGGATAATTTTTGAGGCGATGAGTTATCCTGCGGTCATCCTGACCCTCGCTGCCGTTATTTTAACAGGCGTATTCTTGCTTATAATCCCCCAGTTCGACCCGATACTTAGAGAAATGGTAGGAGGTGAACGGTTGCCACCTTTGACGAGGTTATTTTTAAATATGGCGAAAAATGTGGTGCCTTTTTGGATAGTGGTGGGCGCTCTTGTTGCAGTGATACTTTTTGTACTTGCGCTCCTTTCGTTCTCTCCGGCAGGACGCAGATTCAAAGAATCGCTGTTCTTGAAATTGCCGGTTATGGGCAGACTTTACCACAGCAGCGTGCTCAGCAAAATGGCCGAAGCTATGGCAATGATGGTTGCGGCCGGCTGCGATATGCCCGCGTGTCTCAGATTAAGTTCAGGCGCAGCGGGAAATGAAAAGCTGCTCCTCGAAAGCGAAATCCTTGCCCGCCAAGTCGAGCAGGGAGCGAATATCTTAGAGGCGGGACAGTTTTGCACCTTTCTACCACACCTGTTCTTGTATTCAATTCAGCTTGGCACGCAGCGTAACGAGCTGCAGGACAATCTCTACAGTCTCGGACAGATGTACGCTGAGCAGGCACGATGCGGCCAGGCAAGATTACAGGCGATTTTATTGCCTGTTATGCTGATTGTGGTGGGAGGAATTGTGGCAACGGCTGTCCTTGCGATGTTTTTGCCTATGATACAAATTGTCGAAAGTTTGTCTGCGGTGACGTGATTGGTTAAGGTATGCTTATAGTTATAGCAATATTGCTGTTGGCTCTCTTTGTATTCCTGGGGCTTAAGAAGCCGGATATCGCCCTGATTACATCGCCGTTTGTGAGCTTTTTACTTTTTTGTATTTCTGGCGAAGCCGATTCCGTTGCTGCTATGGCAATTGCACCAATTATTTTCTTGGCCACATTGATAGTTGTGCTGATGGCAAAACGTGAACCTGATTCTGAACAATGGCCTCAAATAGCAGCAAAGTGCATACTCATAGGTATTGTGTGCTCACTAATATTGGTGACCGCCGCTGTTGTGTTTGGCCCTCTGAGCTTCTTTGGATTTGTGTTTTTTGTTATATTCATAGGCTCGGTCATAAGCTATGGTTTAATATCCCGTCACGCGACCGCTGCATACGTTATCTCGACGATTGGTTCGAGTATGCGGCAGAATCTGCCGTTACCTATGGCTCTCGAATCAGCGGCAAGCGGACGAGCAGACAGCCGCGCAAGAATCCTGCGAAGAATAAAAAAATGGCTGGTCCAGGGCTACTCATTGAGCGAGTCTATCAAACGGGGCTATCCGAAATGTCCCGGTTATGCGGCGGCAATGATAGCTGCCGCCGAGCGCATTGACCAGCTTCCACTTGCCATCAAAAGCATCGAAGCAGATATGGTCGCCAGGGCCGATGAGAGCAAGAAAATCAGACCGATTCACCCCCTTTATCCGGTAATACTAATAGCTTTTACACTTTTTATTTTGTTGTGTGTTATGACGTTTGTTATTCCACAGTTTGACCTGATCTTAACGGAGATGCTTGAGGGAGCGACACTTCCGGCAGCTACTCGATTGTTAAGCCGGTTCGCAAATTTTATTGCGTATGAATACGGGTGGTTAATTGCGTTAGCGTTGGCACTCATAGGTCTTGCGGCTGTTGCTGTTTCGATTTTCATCAGGTTTAGGCCTCGTCAGCCCCAGGAGCCTTATCTGATTTCGCGAATTGGTGATTTTATTAAATGGCATTTGCCTGTCCTGCACTGGTTTGAGAAAAATTATTCGATGGTGCAAATGGTTGAGCTTCTGCGGCTGTCACTTAATGCCGGCTGTACGGTCAATGACGCTATCGCTAACACACTTAACCTGGATGTGAACAACCGTTTCAAGAAGCGACTGCAAAAATGGCTGGCAAAGGTAGAGGCCGGTGACAATATTGCCGTTGCAGCCAGGGAAAGCAGATTAGGAAATACCCTGGCGTGGGCTTTCTCCCAAGGGGGACGCCTTACGGCGGATGACCGGGTTAATCAGGGCAATACCCTGGCGATTCTTGAGACACTCGAGTTGTTCTATCGTTCAAACTATAATTACCGCGTCAATCTTGCCAGGTTCATAATGTGGCCTTGTGTAACGCTTATTATGGGAGCAATGGTAGGCTTCGTAGTTTACGCCATATTCTCCCCTATGGTCACGATTATTAATCATTTGGCGAATCTTGTAACGCCATAGTACCGTAAATAGGGCAAAGTTATGTTTGGTAAAAACAAAAAATACGGCGGTTTCTTATTTATCGACTTGGTTGTTGGATTGAGTGTTTTGGGAATTCTTCTAACTGGGCTGGCATTGTCACTACACGGATTTGCAAAGTTCAATCATTACCAGCTCCTGAGGCAGAACTGTATAGCGGCAGCACAGGCGGAGCTTGACAGCATAGCGATAACGGGCAGACCAATCCGTGACGAAGCTCTTAAACGGCTTTGGCCTAAGGTGAGCGTTTCAATTCAACAGTCCGAAAGAGCTGGTCAATGGGAGGGGATGAAATTGGTAAAAGTGACGGCAAGCGGTAAGAGCTTTCGCAAGCAAGTGAAGGTTCAGTTGTCCAGATATATTTTAGGGGAGGAGCAGTAGAGATGCGTAAGGCCTTTTCATTGGTAGAGTTGTTGGCAGTAATGGTTGTTTCTGCAGCTGTTTCGGTCGCCTTGGCCGCATTGTTCACCACAATTATTACCGATATTCCGAAGTCCTACCGCGTTGTACAGGAGAACACGAGTCTGCTCAGTGTGCTTGGCCAAATGCGTAAGGATATTGACAGGGCAAAAGCATTGCCGCAGTCTTCTGCAGGGCACACTACGGACGATGAGCTACTTTTAATTGAATTGCCGGATGCTATGATTTGCTATCAGTTGAAAAACGGTGAGGTGCTCAGACGCAGGTTAAGTCGCCAGAGGCGACCCCAGGAAGACGCCGGTGAAGATACGAAAGTTTGGTCGGTGCCTCACGCCAGAGTAGAATGCCGGCTCGCCGGAGGAGACGACAAAGCTTATGCTGTGGAGGTTAGAACCCACATAGAGTATGAGGTTCGAGGACACCGGCAAAAGAAGATGGCGAATTCTTATCTGTATTTTGTGGGTGCTTTACCGGAGGCTGTGAAGTAAAATGATGAAAAACCTGCGACAAAATGGTTTTGTATTGGTACTTGTAATAACGGTGATAGCGGTAGTCGGAGCTGAGATGTTCGTTTTAACCGGTATGGCGAACACTATACTCTTCCAATCCGATATCGCTTATCTTGAGGGTGTTGAGCGGAACCTTGTAGCAAGCGGCCTGGCCTGGGCAAGCCGGAATATCAAAAATCAAAGCAAAGAAACCTTTAACAAGACCATAGAATTGGATATTACTGATATGAATATTCGTCGCTCAACTTTAGCCGTTATTATAGCTATGCCGAAAGATAAACAGGCCGAAGTTCAGATAGACACATCGTGCGGCCGCGGAAGGCACACTCTCAGGCACAGTAATAAATATCATATTGAGTAATTAACCAATCGGCAGGGTGCCACCCTCAAACGAAAAAGGGCCGCGAGCAGTGGGCTTGCCGGCTTTCAAAACCCCGCGTTGCGGGGTGCTCACAGCCCTTCATAAAATCACGCCGACTAATCATTTTCCTTTTCGTAATCATAATCTCCCTGTTACTTGGATTTGTTTTTGAAATAAGAGCCTCTAACAAAGGCGTTTTCTGATTACCATCAAATGGTAAAATGGTAAACCGCCTAAAAAAGCTGTTTGCCTGTCAAAGTCAGGCCAGGTAGAGCTTGTCCTTCGGCTTGATTTCGGGTATCTGATTTATCTTTGCTTTTATGCCATCTTTTTCTAATGCAAAGCCGGGGGCGATTTCGA